>CAKZOY010000202.1 GCA_937138275.1 uncultured Chloroflexota bacterium | reverse complement strand
ACGTAATAAAGTAAAACGTAAGGAACTGCTCCTCCGCTCCCCTGCTCCTCCGCTCCTCCGCTCCCCTGCTCCTCCGCCCCTCCGCTCCTCCGCTCCTCCGCTCCCCTGCTCCTCCGCCCCTCCGCTCCCCCGCTCCTCCGCTCTCCTGCTCACCTGCTCCTTTACACAACCCCCACTCCCCGCCAGCGGGCGATAGTTGCGGCGTCGTACCCCAGTTCGGTCAGAATGGCCGTGGTGTGTTCGCCGGGGGTCGGGGCCGGGCGCGGGGTAGGGGAAGGGGCCTGGGAGAAACGGAGGGGTGGGAGCAGCCCCGCTGAACCCGACGGCGGGACCATCCCCAGGGCCTGCACCGGGAATGAGTCCAGTGCCTCGACCAGCGAGTAGACGGGCTCAAGGCAGGCGTCCATGCCGCCCAGCGCCTCGGCCCATTCCGCCCGGGTGTGGGAGCGAAACAGGGTGCGCATTTCCTCATAGATGCAGTTGCCCGGGACGGCGGGGGCGAACTGCTCTCCCAGCCAATCCTCCCGTCCCGCGGCGCGGCAGAACGCGGCCCAGAACTCCGGTTCCAGCGCCGAGAGAGTGATGTATTCACCGTCGGCGGTCTCGTAGACGTTGTAGCAGACGACGCCGCCGGTCAGGTCGCTGGCGCCGCGGGCCATGGGCTGGCCCCCCTGCAGGCGGGAGACGGCGATGGGGAGCAGGGAAAGCGCCCCTCCCAGAAGCGACGCGTCCACCCGCTGCCCCCGATCGGTCCGCTCCCGATCCCAGAGCGCCAGCAGGATGCCCAGCGCGGCCCATAACGCGCCCGCCAGGTCCGCCACCGGCGCGCCGGGGACGACGGGCGGCCCTTCGCGCGGCCCCGTCAGGTCCAGCAGTCCTGCCAGGCCGATGTAGTTCAGGTCATGGCCGGCGCGATCCCGGTAGGAGCCGTCGGGCCCGTACCCGCTGAGCGCGCAGTAGACCAGCCGCGGGTTGCTCTCGGCCAGACGCTCGTACCCCAGGCTCAGCCGGTCCATCACGCCGGGGCGGAAACTCTCCAGCAGCACATCGGCGGTCTCCACCAGACGCAGGAAGACGGCGCGCCCTTCATCGGCCTTGAGGTTCAGCGTGAGACTTTTCTTCCCCCGGTTGATGGCGTGGAAGAGGATACTCTGACCATCGGGGGCCAGCGGAGGGACATAGCGGGTCCAGTCGCCGCCGCCCGGCGGCTCCACCCGGATGACCTCCGCCCCGAAATCGGCCAGGATGAGGGAACAGTAGGGGCCAGGCAGGAGCCGGGAAAGGTCCAGAACCCGCAGGCCGGTCAACATCCGTATCTCCGGCTTGCTTTGCGATCGGAGCGAAACCGACAACTCTCCACCGCTCACTTTTCCCTACCCCCTGATTTCCAACTCCTTCAGCACCTCCTCCAGCGCGGCGATGAATTGCACGTTCTGGGTTGGGGTGCCGATGGTAACGCGCAGGAAGTCGGGCAGGTCGTAGATATCGCAGGGGCGGACGATGATCCCGCGCGTCAGCAAGCGCTGGACCACCTCACTTGCCCGTGGGCCAACCCGCACCAGGACGAAATTGGTATGGCTGGGAATACAGGAGAGTCCCAGGCGCTGTATCCCGCGGTAGATGAACTGCCGCCCGTTGGCGGTTGCGGCCAGCGTCCCCTCCACGAACGAATCGTCCTCCAGTGCGGCGATGCCTGCCGCCTGGGCCAGCCGATTGACGGCGAAAGGCTCCTTCACCTTCAGCAGGGGCGCCAGGACTTCCGGGACGGCTACACCGTAGCCCAATCGCACCCCTGCCAGGCCGTAGATTTTGGAGAACGTGCGGATGACCAGCACGTTTTGCCGCCCTTCCCGGACGTAGGTCAGAGTATCCGGGAAATCTTCGGCGTCCACGAACTCATAGTACGCTTCGTCAAAGACCACCAGCACGTGGTCGGGGACGCGCGCCATAAAGGTGGTCACCTCGTCGGCGTGAACGATGGTCCCCGTTGGGTTATTGGGGTTGCAGACGAAGATGATTTTGGTGCGAGGAGTAATGGCTGCGGCCATTCCTTCCAGGTCCAGCCGGTAGTCCCGGAGGGGGATGGAGATCAGATGGGCGCGCATCACGTGGGTATAGATATCGTAGAGGGGGAAGGACGGCTTGCCGACGATGACTTCGTCCCCGTCATCCAGGTAGGCCAGGCAGGTCTGGACGATGATGCCGTCGGCGCCGTTGCCCACAGTTACCTGGTCCGGATGTACATTCAGATGGCGGGCCAGGGCGTGGCGGAGTTCGTAACTATCGCCGTCGGGGTAGAGGTGAATACGGGAGACCTCTTCCCCCAGTGCCCGCATTGCCCGTGGGGACGGTCCCAGGGGGTTCTCGTTGGAAGCCAGTTTGATGATGTGGGTGAGGCCGTATTCCCGTTGCACTTCCTCAATCGGTTTGCCGGGAACATACGGCCGAATATTTTCCAACCCGCGCTGGAATTGAACTGGACTCATCTTCTTTACTCCTTTACTTGCATACTTGCCCACTTGCATTTACCAAATTGTAACATACCAGAAACCCCTTTTTATAGAATCTTCGGGTATGATACGAGCAGAACCGAACTCACCAGCGGGTATTCCCGGATGGTGAGGAGACGCTACAATGAACTTACGAGGAGGTCACAATGGAAATGATCAAGGTTGCTGCAGATTCTCGCTCCACCGCCGTGGCCGGCGCCATCGCTGGCGTGATTCGGGAACGGGGGAAGGTGGATGTGCGAGCCATCGGAGCCAGCGCGGTGAACCAGGCGATCAAGGCCGTCGCGATTGCTCGCAGTTATCTGATGCCGGAGGGGATTGACATTGTCTGTGTTCCCTCCTTTTCCGAAGTGATGATTGATGGCCAGGAGCGGACCGCGGTTCACCTCACTGTAGAAACCCGATGTTTCGCCGGCAAGACCGCGTAGACCTCCATATTCACAGCACCGCTTCGGACGGAGTTCTATCTCCTGCCGAAGTGGTCCATCTGGCACTGGAGCGGCAACTGACGGCGATTGCCCTGGTTGACCATGACACCTTAGCAGGTATTCCCGAGGCCCTGGATGCCGCTGCGGGTACCGGGCTGGAGGTCGTCCCAGGGGTAGAGATCAGTGCGGAGGGGCCCTGGGGCGACTCCCATATCCTGGGCCTGTATGTGGACATCCACGATGAAGCGCTCTGCGCCTGTCTGGATGTTCTGCGGAAGGCGCGGCTGCGCCGGGCGCGGGCGATGCTGAAGCGGTTATCTGCCCTGGGAATGCCGCTGGAGTGGGCAGATGTGGTGGACCTTGCGACCGGAGGCGTGGTCGGTCGCCTCCACATTGCCCGGGCGATGGTCCAGCAGGGATACGTCCATAGCGCGCAAGAGGCTTTTCAGCAGTACATTGGCTGGAACGGGCCGGCCTACGTCCCGCGGTTCCGGATAACCCCCCAGGAGACCATCCGTCAAATCCGTCAGGCGGGCGGAATAGCGGTGCTGGCGCATCCCGCTGCCTCCGGAGTCGTTCAGCATATCCCCGCGCTGGTCGAATTGGGATTGCAGGGCGTGGAGGTCTACTACCCGGATCATTCCCCGGAAGATGTCAAGGTGCTGCTGGACCTGGCGCGCCGCTACCGTTTGCTGGTGACGGGGGGGAGCGACTTCCATGGCTTCGGCCCGTACGAAGGGGCACCGTTGGGATCACTGGACGTACCGGTCCGGTTGCTCCGCGGGCTCCAGCGCGCGGCCGGAGTTGTCCGGCAGGTCACTTAGGTGAAATTGAGGTGGGCGCGGGTGGTATTTCGCCACCCGCGTCTGCTTTCGCAGGAAGGTCAAACCCCAGGAGGACCTCCAGCGTCAGCTGGACGTTGGCGTTGCGGCGAAGATGGTCCTGCGCGGCGCGGATTGCCCGAAGACAGGCAGCCACCTGGGCCGGGGAGCACCGCGCGGCAAATACCTCCAATTGTGACCGCTGGTCCAGATGGGTCAACAAACTCTCCCCCTCTTTCTGGCTACCTTCTGCTCCTGTGGCCAGGATGAGAACATCCCGCCACCATCCCGTCCAGAGTTCTAACGCCTCTTGAGTCGCCTCTGGATCGCGCGCCAGTTCCGCCGCGTAGCGGAAACGATCCGTGAGCGGAGCGCGGAGCAGAGCGACCATTTCCTCTATCCGTTGCTGCCTTCGCCGGAGAAGATCGGGCTCGGTAGCGGCCCGCACGGCCCACCCCAACCGTCCCCCGCTGAGATGGGCCAGCAGGCGCGCCTTTTCAGGTTCCACGTTCCAGCGCGTGTGCAGCGCACGGGCGATCTCCGGTATCGGGATGGGACGCAGTGGGATGACTTGGCAGCGGGAGACAATGGTCGGCAGGAGCGAATCGGTATCCGGTGCCAGCAGAATGAGGATGACAAACTCCGGGGGCTCTTCCAGAGTCTTGAGCAGAGCGTTGGCGGCCGATGGGGTGGCCTGGTCAAAACGATCCAGCACCGCCAGTCGGTGGGCAGCCATATTGGGTGTCAGCGCGAGATGGTGCTGGAGTTCCCGCACCTGCTCCACTTTCAGGCGTCCTGCCTCCGATTCGGGCTGTACCCAGAAGAGGTCCGGATGATTGCCGCTGGCGACCAGGCGGCAGGACCGGCAATTCCCACAGGGGCGTTCATCTTCGGAGCAGAACAATGCGGCGGCGAGGGCACGGGCCAGCGTTCCTTTGCCGACGTTCGGTGGGCCGGTGAAGAGGTAGGCATGGGAAAGTTCGCCCGCTTCCAGTGCGTGACGGAGCAGGTGAACGGCCCATTCGTGACCGATGATGCCCCAGTTGTCCATATGTGCTAAATTTTTGCAGCACTCCGCTGCCGCCAGACTTCGTAGAGGACGACGGACCCTGCAACGGCTGCATTGAGGGAGGAGACTTTTCCCCTCATCGGTAATTCCACGATCCAATCGCACCGTTCCGCCACCAGGCGGCGTAGCCCTTCTCCCTCGCTCCCGACCACCAGCGCAACGGGGCCGGTATATTCGGACTGGTCGTATCTTCGGGCACCGCGCGCGGCTTCCAGACCGATCACCCAGATATCCTGGGCCTTCAGCCGCTCTATGGTCTCCGGCAGGTTGGGGATCTGAGTTATCAGGAGGTGTTCCACCGCCCCAGCGGATGTATGCACTACGGCTGGGGTGATGCCCACCGCCCGACGTTGCTGGAGCACCACGCCGTGGACGCCAACGGCCTCCGCTGTCCGCAACAGGTTGCCCACGTTCTGCGGGTCCTGGAGGAGGTCCAGCAGGAGCAGAAAGGCAGGCTCTCCGCGCCTGCGGCCTTCGGCCAGGATGTCATCCGGGTCCGCGTACGGGTACTCGCTGGCTTCCAGCGCGATGCCCTGATGGTTAGTTTCCCCCAGCCAGTCCAGGTGGCGACGGGGGACCCATTCCACCGGCAGGCCTGTTCCTTCCGCCAGGGCCAGGATGTCGGCGACGATGTCGGTCGGGCGGACGGTATCGGCGATCAGAAGACGGTAGAATTCCCGCCGCCGGGCGCGCAGGGATTCGTAGACTGCGTTACGGCCGTAGAGAGTTTCTCTCATATTCAGCACCCGCCTATGCCCTGACGGGCAGAGGGAGGAGAAATATGCGAACCACCACTTTTGCTTAAGGCCGGTCTGCGGTCAGCCTTGGGCGGTTGCGGGATTGCCGGGAGCAGAAGCCATCTTACTGGTGTATACCACCAGAAACACGCTAAATCCCAGCAGCCAGGCATGGATCAGGGCCTCGGTGAGAACCTCCGGATAGATATGGCGATAGAGGCCGTTCTGCAGAAAGAAGAGGATGTCCATCAGGGCCAGGAAGAGCATTGCGCTGCCGGCCATCGCGGCCCAGTGGCGGCCCCAGGGTCGCCCGCGGAAAAGGCCCACTGCACCGACCAGGCAGGCCAGGATCATCCAACTATCCGGAAGGATAAAAGAGCGCTCCCAGGGGTACCAGGCCGCGCATTGCTGGGCCAGGAACGACTCCTGGGGATTCCCCAGGCCAAAGGAAATCCAGAAAAGGAGCGTTCCCAGGCCGGTCAGACCTAAAAGAACGGCTGCGATGCGGGATGTCGTTATCTTTCCACTCGCCATGTCGGTCCCTCCTGTCTATCTTCTACAATGATGCCCAACTCCAACAGACGCTGACGGATGGCGTCTGCGCGGGCCCACTCTTTTGCTGCCCGATACTCCTGTCGCAGGTCTAAGATGATTTGCATCAGACCGTCCACCAGTTCGCTGCGCATCTCTGGTGGTTCTAACTGGTCAGGGATAATCCCGAGGATCTGACCGCCCAGTTCGCTGAACATCTGGTCAATGGCTGCCAGAGTCCCGTGGTTAATGGGGTGCCCGGAATCCAGCATCTTGTTGACGGCCCGCGCCAGTTCATGGAGTGTTGCCAAGGCTTTTGGCGTGTTGAAATCATCGTTCATTGCCTCTAAGAACGCCTCCCGATACGGGTCCAGGTCGGCCATATAGGAGAGGTCGGCGGTGCCTTCAGGCATCGGGCTTTCCTTCATCCGCGCCCGCACGGCGCGCACGGTGTTGTGCAGGCGGCGAATACCCTGTTCAGCGGCCTGGATCGCCTCGCGGGAGTAGTCCAGCGGCCCGCGGTAGTGGGCGGAGAGGATGAAAGCCCGAAGCACTTCCGGACGGTAGAGTTTCAACGCATCCTTGATGGTCAGGTAGTTGCCCAGGCTTTTGCTCATCTTGACCCCATTCACTGTCAGGGAACCAGCGAGAATCCAGTAGCGGGCAAAGGGTTTACCGGTCACCGCTTCCGCCTGGGCGATCTCGCATTCGTTGTGGGGGAAGAGGTTATCTATCCCGCCGCCGTGGATGTCAAAGGTCTCCCCCAGATACTTGACGGCCATCACGGAGCACTCAATGTGCCAGCCGGGGTAGCCCTGTCCCCATGGCGACGGCCAGCGCAGGATATGTTCCGGTTCGGCCCGCTTCCAGAGGGCAAAGTCCGCCGGATGGCGTTTCTCCTCCCGCACCTCCACGCGCGCTCCCGGTTCCAGTTCCTCCAGTTTCCGTCCGGAGAGTTTGCCGTATTCGGGGAACTTCTCCACGGAGAAGTAGACATTGCCGTCCACTTCATACGCGTAGCCCTTCTCTATCAGGGTCTTGATCCATTCAACCTGTTCCGGGATGTGGGCACTGGCGCGGGGCGAGATATTCGGGCGGATGACGCCCAGGGCGTCCATGTCCTCAAAATAGGAACGGGTGTAGATTTCCACCAGTTCCATTGGCTCCACGCGTTCCCGTCGCGCTCCTTTAAGGATGCGGTCCTCCCCGGTGTCCAGAAGATGGCCGACATCGGTGATGTTCTGGACGTAGCGGACTTTGTATCCCAGGAAGCGAAGGTAGCGGACGATCACATCCATCGCCACGTAGAGTTTGGCATGGCCGATGTGGGCATGGTCGTAGACGGTGGGACCGCAGACATACATATGGACGCGACCACGCTCCAGAGGTTTGAAAACTTCTTTCTGACGGGTCAGATAGTTATAAACCTGTAGGGCCATTCTTCTCCTCCTCCAGACTATCTTTCTGCCTGCTCCATCGGGCGAGCGAAGATCATTCGCCCGGCAGCGGTTTGTAGCACTTTGGTGACAGTAGTTTCTATTTCCATCCCGATAAACGGACGGCCGTTTTCCACCACGACCATCGTCCCGTCGTCCAGGTAGCCCACCCCTTGATCTGCTTCTTTCCCTTCCTGGATGATGTGCACTCGCAGATTTTCTCCGGGCAGGTAGACGACACGCACCGCGTTGGCCAGTTCGTTGATGTTCAGGACGGTCACTCCCTGGAGTTCGGCGACCCGATTCAGGTTGTAATCGTTGGTGAGGACGGGACAGCGGAGTCGGCGGGCCAGAAGGACCAGTTTGTCATCGGCGGAGCGGGCCTCCGGAATGTCCATATCTACGATCCGAACCTGGCTGCCGGACTCCTCCTGCAATCGTCGGAGCATATCCAGCCCACGCCGTCCCCGGTTGCGCCGCAGGGGGTCGGGGGAGTCGGCGATGTGTTGCAGTTCGTTGAGGATGAAGCGCGGCACCAGCATTTCGCTCCGAATGAAGCCGGTGCGGCTGATATCGGCGATGCGGCCGTCAATAATGACGCTGGTGTCCAGGAGGACTGGCGGGATTTCCCCCCAGTCCCCTGGGCGCTCTGGAAGGCGCCCGCGAAGAAAGGCGAAAATCTCCTGCTGCCGGGCCGTCATCACCAGTACCCCGATATACCCGAAGAGCAGCGCGCTCAGAAAGGGCAGAATCTGGTTCAGCGGACGGGGTAACATAGATAGAGGGAACGTGCTCAGGGAAGCGATAATTAACCCGATGATCAGCCCGAGGGTGGCAGCCAGGAGTTGCTGAACGGGCATACGCTGGACCGTTTGCCGCAGAAAGCGCACGGGCCGTACCGTTAAATAGGGGGTGAGGATCAAGCCGGCCAGCGCACCGACCAGCATAAACGTGATGCCGTAAAAAATGGGGTCGGCCTGGCTGACCGCGGCGAATTGTACTCCCAGGATCAGCCCCCCAACGGCAACGACCAGCATGCCGATAATTCGGGAAATGAAATCAGGACTCATCGCGTGCCTCCCCTATGTGGGTAAACCGGCGCGAATCGGGCCTCGAGTCGGACCATTTCCATCGGCGGGAGGCAAGCAGAGGCTGCAAGGGATAGAAGTTTAAAAAGCAAATTACAGAAATGAGAGCGTAGCCTTCCTCGCTAATCCGCCGTCGGTTATAGTGATGGATTGAAAAGATAACAAACGAATGAATTACGGTTTGGACCGACCGCGCCGTGAATGATTCACGAATTTATCTTATCACAGTCTTTCCAAAAGTCAAAAGAGTGTTGAACCTCGTAAAGTCGTATCACCGCCTTCTGGCAAAGTCTCAAAGAGTCATACCACTCCTATGGGTTGAATCTACAGGTAGCAGGTAGCAGG
>CAKZOY010000201.1 GCA_937138275.1 uncultured Chloroflexota bacterium | reverse complement strand
AGGGGCTTGCCCTGGCCGGGACGGCAGGGGCCGTTGCGGGGTCGGAGCGCCTCGGCAACCTCCCGCTCAAAAACTGGCAGGAGGGCTCCTGGCCCCAGGGCGCCCAGGCCATCTCCGGCCAGACCATCCGTCAGACCATCTGGCAGCGGGACACCTTCTGTTTCGCCTGTCCGGTGGGATGCGGGAAGGTCGTCGCCCTCAAAGAAGGGCGCTACGCCGGAATCTGGGGTGAGGGGCCAGAGTACGAAACCCTGGCCGGGTTCGGCGGAAACCTGCTCATAGACGACCTGGACGCCCTCGTCGCCATCAACGCCCGCTGCAATGACCTGGGGCTGGATACCATCTCCACCTCCGGCGTCATCGCCTTCGCCACCGAGGCGATGGAGCGGGGCCTGCTCTCTCCGGAGGAGGCGGGCCTGCGCCTCTCCTGGGGCGACCCGGAGCCGGTCCTGACGCTGGTGGAGCAGATTGCGTACCGCCGGGGCCTGGGCGACCTGCTGGCCGATGGCGTCCGCGCCGCGGCGCGGCGTCTGGGCCCGGAGGCCGAACCCTTCGCCGTTCACGTCAAAGGGCTGGAAGTGGCCTACCACGACCCGCGCGCCGTCGTGGGGATGGGGCTCAACTACGCCACCGCCAACCGGGGGGCCTGCCACCTGGAAGGGCTCATCGTGTGGCGGGCCTACGGCCTGGAGTGGCCCGGCTGGCAGGAGGGCCCCTACGACCGCCTGGCGTCCGATGAGACCACCGTCCAACTGGTCATCACCTTCCAGAACTACCTGGCGACCTACAACCCCCTGGGCCTGTGCAAGTTCATGGCCCGCAGCGGGCTGGACCCGACCCACACGGTGAACCTGCTGAACGCGGCCACCGGCTGGAACTGGACGGCGGACGACCTGATGCGGACCGGCGAGCGGCTCTTCAACCTCAAGCGGCTGATCAACCTGCGCCTGGGGGTGACCGGCGCCGATGATACTCTGCCGCATCGTCTGCTCTATGAGCCTCGGCCCGCAGGCGGTTCGGCAGGCGTCCTGCCCGACCTGGGCTATATGCTCTCCCGGTACTACGAACTCCGCGGCTGGGACGCGCCGGGTCGGCCGACTCGCGAGCGCCTGCAGACCCTGGGTCTCGGATAGAATTCCCCCAGGGGCGGCGGGCGGCCGAAGGCCGCCCGCCGCCCCCTATCCCCTCATCCAGGAGGACCGATGGAAATCGCATTCCCTGAACAGCTGATCTCCCCCGTCTGGCCCCGCTATACCCCCATCATCGCTGAGCGGGCCCAGGGCGCCTACATCTACGACCAGGACGGCAACCGTTACCTGGACTTCACCTGCGGCATCGGCGTGACCAATACCGGCCACTGCCACCCCCGCGTGGTTCAGGCCATCCAGGAACAGGCGGCGAAACTCCTGCACGGGCAGGTCAACATCGTCTACCATCGCCCCCTGCTGGAACTGGTCTCCGAACTCCGCACGATTGTCCCTGAGGGCCTGGACTGTTTCTTCTTCTCCAACAGCGGCGCCGAGGCGGTGGAAGGGGCCGTCAAACTGGCCCGCCACGCCACCGGTCGGC
Source organism: uncultured Chloroflexota bacterium (assembly GCA_937138275.1). Taxonomy (GTDB): domain Bacteria; phylum Chloroflexota; class Anaerolineae; order B4-G1; family DUEL01; genus SpSt-77. The sequence goes on along the minus strand of CAKZOY010000201.1, from coordinate 1,019 downwards.
CCAACATCATCGTCTTCCAGGGCAGTTTCCACGGCCGGACGGCGATGACGATGGCCCTCACCACGTCCAAAATCATCTACCGACTCCACTATCAGCCGCTGCCCGCGGGCGTCTTTGTCGCGCCGTACCCCTATGCCTATCGCTACCATTGGAGCCCTGAAGAGACCGAGGCCTTCTGCCTGCGGGAACTGGAATTTCTCCTCAAGACCCAGACCGCGCCCTCCGAGACGGCCGCGATGCTGGTGGAACCGGTACAGGGCGAGGGTGGGTACGTCGTTCCGCCGCCCGGTTTCCTGAAGGGAGTGCGCCGGATTTGCGACGAACACGGCATCCTGCTCATCGCCGATGAGGTCCAGTCGGGGTTCGGCCGGACGGGCCGGTGGTTCGCCGTGGAGCATTTCGGCGTGGTGCCGGACATCATGGTGATGGCGAAGGGGCTGGCCTCGGGCTTGCCCCTCTCCGGCATCGCGGCGCGACGGGAACTGATGGAGCGCTGGATCCCCGGCTCCCACGGCGGCACCTACGGCGGCAACGCCGTCGCCTGCGCGGCGGCTGTGGCGACCGTCCGCGTGATTCGGGAGGAGGGCCTGCTGGAGAACGCTACCCGGATGGGCGCCCTGCTGGTCCAGGGACTGCGGGCCCTCCAGCAGGAGTTCCCCCTCATCGGCGACGTGCGCGGCTTGGGACTGATGGTCGCCGCGGAGTTCACCGCCCCGGACGGCAGCCCCGCCACCGACCTGGCAAAGCGGGTGGTGAAGGGATGCCTCCAGCGGGGTCTGCTTCTGCTCACCTGCGGCCCCTGGGATAATACCGTCCGCTGGATCCCGCCCCTCATCGTCACCGCCGGTCAGATAGAGGAGGCCCTCGCCATCTTCCACGACGCCGTGGCGGAGGTGTCGGCCGGATGAAGGGGAAGATGTTCTGCTCCCAATGTGGTCGGACCTACCCGCCTGACCCGACGCGCGTCCGTTGTGAGTGCGGGGGCGTGCTGGAACTGACCGGCATCCCCGGGCTGGACC
>CAKZOY010000200.1 GCA_937138275.1 uncultured Chloroflexota bacterium | reverse complement strand
TTGCGAATACGGCGTACAAAATTCGGGTCAGTTGTCCGGATTCCATACTCATAGTTCAGCATTAGGCCGCCCTCAGTGAGATTGGCCGATGTAATGATCGCCTCACTCTCATCAGCGACGTAGACCTTAGCGTGTAGCGTTGGCAAATGCATCACGCGAGTATGAGGGATAGCTTCCATAAGAGATGCAAGGATGGCCGGATCGGTAAAGCCTCGCAGTATGTTGTTTACCGATAGGTTGGTCAGCACGTCCAACCTGACATTGTACGCTATGCCATTATTCTGCAAAATCTGTATTACGCGATCAACGGGTGCAGAGGTGATAAGGGGTGACACGAGTAGGCCATACTTGTGGATGCTGCTTACAAGGCGTTCGAATGTACTTTGCCAATGTGATGAAACTGTCTCAAACATCACATACCCCACTCCCGCGATGAGTTAGCGCTTCCGGTGTTCACGAATCAGCCACGATTATGAGCTGGTTCACATTCCGTCAAAGCTCCCAAACTTTCTATTGGACACCAACGTCCAGCCACACTATCGCACACCAGCGGTGGAAAGTAGTGGTTGACGCTACTTCACTTATGCTCCGCCTACCAAGCGCTTCTCATCTTATCCAGCGCCCCTTCATCATCAAAATGTTCCCGGAATCGGGCGACGAACTCGGCCAGGGTGTAGTGATGGCCCTGACCGCCGGGGTTTTCCAGCACGTAGGTGGCCGCCAGACTGCCCATCCGTCCGGCCAGGTCCCAGGAGAGCCCCAGGACCAGCCCCTTGATGAGCCCGGCCCGATAGGCATCCCCTACACCGGTGGGGTCCACCAGGTGCCGGGGAGGCACAGCGGGAATCTCGTAGAGACGGCCGTCTGCCCAGATGTGGGAACCGTCGGCGCTGTACGTCACCACGCAGGCGCGCGCAGGCATCGTGTGAATCTCGTCCACCCCAAGGCCCGTCTTCTGGCGGAGCATCTCAAACTCGTAGCCGTTGAGCACCAGGATGTCGCAGCCCGCCAGCCCGTGGCGCAATTCTTCTCCGCTCAGGCGGATGATCTGCTGGCTGGGGTCGTAGAGGTAGGGGATGCCCAGTTCCTGGCACTCGGCCGCGTAGCGGACCATCGCCTGAGGATCGTTGGGGGAGATGACCACCAGGTCTATAGGGTGTATGTCCAGCCCGTGGAAAGAGAGTTCCCGCGCTCGCGCCATCGCGCCGGTGTAGAAACTGCAGATTTGATTGCCGTCCAGGTCGGTGTTGGCGAAGAAAGAGGCGGTGAAGAGGTCGGGTTCCTCGCGGGTGAGGGAGGTATCCACGCCGTGGGATTCCAGCCACTGCCGGTATTCCCCGAAGTCCTGCCCGACGGTGCCCATCAGGAGGGGACGCTCCCCCAGAAGGGCCAGATTGTAGGCGATGTTGGCCGCACATCCGCCCCACTGGCGGCGCATCTCGTCCACCAGGAAACTGAGCGAGATGCGATGGAGCTGGTCGGGCAGGATGTGCTCCACAAAGCGGCCGGGAAACCGCATCAGGTAGTCGTAGGAGATAGAGCCGGTGACGATGATGGGCATAGGCGTCCTCTACAAGTTAGGGATTTAGGCCGAGAGATCAAAGGGCAAGTCGGCGATGTCCCGTAGACGGCGACCGGAGAGCAGAGTTTCCAGCATATCTCGCTGGTCCTCGTTCCCGGATTGTTGTAAGGCGGTTTTCAATTCCGGGAGGGCGAAATGGTAGACACAATCAATATCCCCCGTTCCTAATGCAAGAGAGGCTATACGGGTGGGCATTGGTTCTGCTGTCACAGCCAGGATATGGGGAGTGTGTCCCTTACAATTACGGATCAGGTTCAGGGCTTCGGTACGGACGTTCTGGGAACGGTCGCTGCGGATTGTCCATTTACAGGAAATTGTTGCGTGCAGGATAAGATGGTTGGGGGGGCGATTTCGCTGACGCAGGGGGGTATAAAGGGCTATGGAGTTGCTATGAGCGCCGATCAGCGGCGCATAATGATCAATCTCTGCATCTTCTACGGCGTACCGTCCGATCAGGATGTCCGGCATAACCAGATATTCGGTACCCAAAACGGCCGCTAAGTCTTTGTACTCTTCCGTAATTTGGCTTAAAAAGCTCAGGTGTTCATATTGCTCAAATTGTGCAATTCCTCCAGCAGGCATATTGAGACCCGCTATGAAGAACTCCCACTTACCGGGACGCAGGTGGGAGAAATGGTTTTGAAATACCTCTCGCAGGAACCAGGCGGTGATTTCCTCAAACCTTTTCCCGGCCGTCTGACCGGAGGGCGGATTCGGGCAGAGGGGATAGGGTAACTGTCGGGCGATCCCTTCGGCCAGTTGCCGACTGGTCGCGCTATCCCGGTCGGCATTGTTGAGAACGCCGCCTTTTATTCCGAGGATTTCACTGCATATTCGGCGGTGGTATTCGCTACGTGATTGCTGCAAGACGCTCATCTGCTCTCCGGTTTGATCAGGCTGATGACATACTCGTGGTGCATCCGTTGTTCAATTGTGGACCGGTTGCCGCCTTGTCGCGCAGGCATCATCCGCCGATCTCTATCCAGGCGACGCTCAGCAATTCTAACCATCTCAAAACCGACATGGGTAGCGATTTCCGTTAGGCAGAGATGAGTCTGCACGTTGATTCCTCGTATAGTGGAAGTGCCAACTACAAAAATTGCTGCGGCGCCTGGACGCAATACCCTCCAGACTTCCCGCAAAACGTTTGTCATCTCTGCGAAATATCTGGCCAGAACTCGTGCTTTTCTGGAATCCTGAGTAGACAACTCTCTCACCACATTCTGCGCCAGTGAGGGTAAATTTTCCATTTCTATAGGGTGAATCTTTTCAGACCCGATATGGCGGGAGCGCCATTGGCTCAATTCTTGGATGCTTTTCCCCATCCATACCAGAGAGAATTTGTGGGCACGCATATAATCAATCGCGTTGGCATACGGTGGGGACGTCACAACCAGGTGAACAGATTCGGTCGGTAGAGGCAGATGCTGGGCGTCCCCGTGAATGATGATGCTACTGCCTACCGGCAAAGAGTTGTCCGGCCGGGCGCGGCGGAATCGGGTCTGGAACAGTTCCAGCGCGCTGGGTACCGATTTATCCATATCCCGATGAGGACGGCTGTGAGCCAGGTCGCGCGCTAAAGAAACTCCTCCTGATTTTGTCACAATAATTGAAGAAAGGATAACCAGCAAAAAACGGCGGATAGAGGGGCTGCTTTCTTCCCGGATAGCTTGGACCAGGGCAGTCAACTCTTGCTGCGTTCGGGGAAGAAACCAATACTGGACAAAATCCTCCGTTGCAGGATCGGGAGAAAGGACGTCCCCGATGTTCAGCCCGTCTTTCAGCAGACGATGAGTGCAGGTCAGAACCCGTTTCCCGGCCTCCAGCAAGGCTTCAAAAGCAACAGGGGTTGTCTTCGCTTTGCTAATCAAAATCGCCAGAGGATCCAGGTCTATGCCGATCCCTTTCCTCCCAAGAAGAGCCGCTTCCACCACAGTTGTACCAGAGCCCACCATCGGATCCAGGACAATTTCCTCTGGATCGGTCAGCGCTTCAATAAAATACCGGGGGAGTTGAGGCGGAAAGCGGGCGGCAAAAGAGTGCAGGTGATGAGTCGCGTAGCCTGTATCAGCGCCCCGAAAGTCCAGGTCGTTTGCCATTAAGAATTCTATGCGGGCACGCACATCCGAAAAGCGAGACCTGGCTTCGGTGGAAATGTCCGTCGCTTCTTCAACAAGAAGGGGCAGTTGCCGCCGCATCCTTGTTCCTCTTTGGGGTTGAGAGAACCACTCGCTTCAGCGTCACTGTAAACGGCGGATAGGCGATGCCGTTCTCGGTAATGATGCCGGTGACATATCGGTGCGGAGTGATGTCAAAGGCGGGATTCGCCACCCGCACTCCTGCTGGCGCGATGGGCTTCCCCCGGAAGGTCAGATCGGTCACCTCTTCGGCCGGACGCTCCTCTATCGGGATGTCGTCCCCCGTCGGCGTGGAGAGGTCAATGGTGGAGGTAGGGACGCAGGGGTAGAAGGGGACCCCGTTCTCCTTCGCCACCACCGCCAGTTTGTAGGTGCCGATTTTATTGGCGACGTCGCCGTTGGCTGCCACCCGGTCGGCCCCCACCAGGACGATGTCCACCTGCCCGGTACGCAGGAAGTGACCGGCGGCGTTATCGGCGATGAGGGTGAAGGGGATGCCCAGTTGCTGGAGTTCCCAGGCGGTCAGGCGGGCGCCCTGGAGCAGGGGACGGGTCTCGTCCACCAGCACATGCACCCGCTTGCCCTGTTCGTGGGCGGTGCGGATGACCCCCAGCGCGGTGCCGTAGTCCACCGTCGCCAGCGCCCCGGTGTTGCAGTGGTGGAGGATGGTGGCACCGTCGGGGATGAGGGCGGCCCCGATTTCCCCCAGCCGCCGGTTGATCGCCACGTCCTCGTCGGCGATGGCCTGGGCCTCCGCCAGCGCTGCGGCACGCATCCCCTGGGGGTCCGACTCGGCGGCAACCCGATTCAGTACCCGCTGGAGCGCCCAGGCCAGGTTGACCGCAGTGGGGCGGGCGGCCCGCAGGACGGCGGCAGCCTCTTCCAGGTCGCGCCAGAGGCCAGCGCGGTCGCGGGCCGGGCTGCGCCGGGCTGCCAGCGCCAGCCCGAAGGCCGCGGCGGCGCCGATGGCTGGCGCGCCCCGGACAGCCATATCCCGGATCGCCCAGGCAACCTCTTTCGGCGTCTCCAGTTGCAGGACGCGATACTCCGCGGGCAGTACCCGCTGGTCTATCAAACAAACTTTATCCCTGTTCCATTCCACCGTCCGCATACGCCGGATATGGTAGCATGGGGAGGGGGTTTTGTCAACCAGGTGCCGAGGAGGGCTTGCGCAGGAATTCGCCCTGTGGGGGAAAGGGGTGGGGTGTGGGGTTGTGGGGGCGGCTTCGCCGCCCCCACAACCCCCCTTTCTCCTTGACTTCGCGGGCACGCTGCTCCCGAAAGGGAGTTGCTGCGCAAGCCAGCCGCAGGTGGGTTGACAAAACACGAGTTTTATGGTAGAATAAGTATTAATATCTGTTCCGTGCAGGCTGGTGGTCACGATGAATCCTATCCGGTCCTCCTTATCTCTGACAGCGATTCTTGCCCTGGCGATTATTTCGGACAAGGGCCGCTCAGGGATTGGGAGGGCTTGGTAATGGGCATATAGTACCTGCTAAACCGGAGCCACCCAATCCAGGGTGGCTCTTTTTTTTATAGGTCCCTAAACTTCTTGACGCGCGAGGTGGAAAATGAGAACGGTCCAGATTTACGATACGACCCTACGGGATGGTACTCAAGGCGAGGGCTTCAACCTCTCCGTCAACGACAAGATTCGTATTGCCCGCCGGCTGGATGCCCTGGGCGTCGCTTTCATTGAGGGGGGCTGGCCCGGTTCCAATCCGAAGGATGCCGAATTCTTTAAGCGCTCTCGCGATATGGAGTGGAAGCATGCCCAGATTGCAGCGTTCGGATCTACCTGCCGGGTCGGATGGGGACCTGAGGATGACGCAAACATCCGAGCGCTCATAGATTCGCAGGCACCGGTTTGCACTGTTTTCGGCAAGTCGTGGACGCTCCACGTCACCGAAGTGTTGCGTACCACGCTGGATGAAAATCTCCGCATCATAGAGGAGTCGGTCGCGTACCTGCGCGCGGCCGGTCGGCGGGTCATCTACGACGCCGAACACTTCTTTGACGGCTACAAGGGGGATGCGGCATATGCCCTGGAGACGTTGCGAGCAGCTATCCGCGGCGGCGCCGAGACGGTCGTCCTCTGCGATACGAACGGAGGGACGATGCCCTGGGAATTAGAGGCAATTATCCGGACCGTTCAAGCCGCGATTATGCACCCTATTGGCATCCATGCCCACAACGACAGCGATTGCGCTGTGGTCAACTCTCTGATCGCCGTCCGCCTGGGCGCGGTTCAGGTCCAGGGGACAATTAATGGCGTGGGGGAGCGTTGCGGCAATGCCAACCTCTGCTCCATCATTCCCAATTTGGAACTCAAAATGGGCGTGCGCTGTCTGCCGGATGGGGCCCTGAGCGGTTTATACGATCTATCTCATTTCGTTTCCGAGGTTGCGAATCTGACACCGAATGACCATCTGCCGTATGTGGGGCGCTCCGCTTTTGCCCATAAGGGCGGCGTCCATGTGGCGGCGATGCGCCGCTGTCCGATGTCGTATCAGCATATTGACCCCGCGCGAGTCGGCAATCGGACGCGCGTCGTGGTCTCCGACCTGTCTGGGCGCGGCAATCTCCTCAGCAAGGCGGAAGAGCATGGCGTGGAAGTGGTCAGTACCGAGCAGGTCGTTGACGTGTTGAACGATATCAAGGAATTGGAGGCACGGGGGTTCTCGTTTGAGGCGGCGGAGGCCTCGGTAGCGATCCGCCTTAAGCGGCAACAGCCGGGGTATCATCCGCCCTTTGAGCTGATTGACTTCTTCGTCGCAGTAGAGCATCGGCGGGGACGCGGTATCTTTGCCGAAGCGATGGTCAAAGTGCGCGTCGGGGAGGAGGTGCTTCATACCGCGGCCGAGGGCAATGGCCCGGTCAACGCGCTGGACAACGCCTTGCGGAAGGCATTACTACCGTACTATCCCCAGATCTCTGCATTTCACCTCGTGGACTACAAGGTGCGCATTTTGGATTCGGAAAGCGGGACGCGCGCCACAACCCGGGTGCTGATTGACATGCAAAACGGCACACAACGCTGGAGCACAGTGGGTGCCAGCACGAACATCATTGAGGCCAGCTGGATGGCGCTCGTGGATGCCATAGAATACGGGCTGGTCATCGCCAGCCGGGAGACAAATGGTCAGAGTCTCCAGAACGGCGTGGCTAATGTCCAGATTTATTGACCTTCCCATTGCCAGCCGTTCCGGTTATCCTTTGACCAACACGAAAGCCAAGTCGTTGACGTTGGTTCCGGTGGGACCCGTGATAATGAGGTCGCCCAGAGTTGCGAAAAGGGGATAGGCATCGTTGCGGGCCAGATGGTCAACGGGGTCCAGTCCCAGGGCACGGGCGCGGGAGACGGTGCTCCCGTCTGCCATAGCGCCCGCGGCGTCGGTGGGGCCATCGGTGCCGTCGGTGGCAAGCGTAACCACCAGGATGTTCTCCCATCCTTCCAGGGCCAGGGCTGCTCCGAGTGCGAGTTCCTGATTGCGGCCGCCGCGGCCCGCGCCGCGCACTGTCACCGTCGTCTCGCCGCCCAGCACGAGACAGGCCGGGAGGGGGAAGGGGGAACCGCGGCGGGCTTCCTCCTTCGCCAGGGCGGCCAGTGCCCGTCCTGCTTCTCGCGCCTCTCCCTCCAGGTAGGTGGTCAGGAGGACGGCGTGGAATCCCAGCGCTTTCGCCCGTTCCACTGCCGCCTCTGCCGCCGTGCGGTTGTCGGCGACAATAAGGGTGTGAATGTCGGCGAAGAGCGGGGCGCCCGGTTTGGGGGTGTCGGTCTCTTCGCCGCGCCGGCCCCGTTCCAGATGGGAACGAACAGTTAGAGGAACGATCTCCAGAAGTCCGTACTGTTCCAGAACAGCCCATGCGTCGGTAAACGTGGTGGAATCGGGCACACACGGGCCGGAGCCGATGGCGTCCAGGGGGTTGCCGACGACATCGGAGAGGATCAGGACGGCGGCCCGGGCGCCCCGCCGGACGATGCGCTGGGCCAGCCGTCCACCCTTCACCTGCGAGAGATGCTTGCGGACGGCGTTGATCTCCTGAATGGTCGCGCCGCTGCGCAGGAGGAGGTCGTTGAGGCGCTGCAGGTCATCCAGGGAGACGCCGGGGACGGGCTCTTCCATCAGCGCGGATGCGCCGCCGGAGATGAGGACCAGGGCCAGGTCGCGCGGGGTCAGGGAGTCCACGATCTCCAGGATTTGCCGCGTCCCCTCCAGGCCGGCCTTATCGGGGATGGGGTGACCAGCCGGGTGGATATGGACGCGCTCCAGGGGATGGGCCGGTTCGTAGCCGTAGCGGACGTTGACCCAACCGGCGGCGATGCGATCGCCCAGGATCGCCTCCACTGCAGCCGCCATTCCGGCCCCGGCCTTTCCCGCCCCGACGACCGCCACCCGATCCAGAGCGGTCAGGTCGTAGGGGCGGTCACCGATGAAGAGAGTCTCCCCCTCTCGTCGCAGGGTGCGCGCCACCGCGGTGGCGGGGTTTACCGCCCCCAGCGCGGCCCAAATCAGTTCCATCGCCGCGGCGCGAAGGTCCATGGGGGCCTCCCCAGCGGGCCGGGGCGGCGGCTTCGCCGCCGCCCCGGCCCGCCGTCGCTACAGGATTCCCGCCACGATCTCGGCGATCTGTTCCGGGTGCTCCGCAACCCGGACCCCGGCGGCCTCTAAGGCGGCGATTTTCTCCGCCGCCGTGCCGGTGCCGCCCTCAATGATCGCCCCAGCGTGGCCCATTCGCTTGCCCGGCGGCGCGGTCCGTCCGGCGATAAAGGCCACGACCGGTTTGGTCATCCGTTCGGCGATGAAGCGGGCAGCGACCTCTTCATCGTTGCCACCGATTTCGCCCAGAAGGACCACGACTTGGGTAGCGGGGTCCTGTTCAAACAAAGAAAGCACGTCCACGAAACGGGTGCCGATGATGGGGTCGCCGCCGATCCCGATGCAGGTCGTCTGGCCGATCCCGTTCATAGTCAGCGGGTAGACGACCTCGTAGGTGAGCGTCCCGGAGCGAGAGACGACGCCCACGGGGCCGGGAGTGGCGATGTGACCGGGCATAATGCCCACCTTGGCCTCCCCTGGTGTCAGCAGGCCGGGGCAGTTGGGCCCCACCAGTCGCACGCCTTTCATATCCAGGTAGGCCTTCACCCGAATCATCTCGTTGACCGGGATGCCTTCGGTGATGCAGACCACCAGAGGGAGCCCCGCGTCCGCTGCCTCTATGATGGCATCGGGGGCAAAGGGGGCCGGGACAAAGATGACTGAGGTGTTCGCTCCGGTTGCGTCCACCGCCTCCCGCACGGTGTCAAAGACGGGCACGCGGCCGTCGCAGGCGAACTGTCCGCCCTTGCCCGGAGTGACCCCGGCGACGACCTGCGTACCGTATTCCAGCATCTGACGGGTATGAAATTCTCCCTCCCGTCCGGTCACGCCCTGGACCAGAAGACGAGTGTTTCGGTCAACCAGAATGCTCATCCGTGTCCTCCACCGAGAATTTTCTGAAAAACTCAGCCGCCCGCTGTAAAGAGGACAACAAACTCTACCTCATCCCCCTGGCTTTCCAGCAGACGTTTCAGAAAACGGTCCAATTTCTCCACTTCAGGACGGTCGGATAATATCTGCGGCAAATCGCACGACCTCCTCGCATATTATGTCGCTCCTCTGGCGGCGGCGACGGCTTTTTGCGCGGCCTCCGCCAGGGTGATTGCAGTGACGATGCGGTATCCGGATGTTTCTAAAATCTGCCGCCCCTCGGCCTCGTTGGTCCCTACCAGCCGGGCCACAATGGGCAGGTTGGGCCGAACTTCGTCCAAGACGGCGATGATGCCACGGGCCACCTCGTCGCAGCGGGTGATGCCGCCGAAGATGTTGAAGAGAATGGTCTTGACCCGTGGGTCGGCCAAAATGAGCCGCAGCGCCGCAGCGACCCGGTCGGCGCGGGCGCCGCCGCCGATGTCCAGGAAGTTGGCAGGCATCCCGCCGAAGTGCTGGATGATGTCCATCGTCGCCATCGCCAGCCCGGCGCCGTTGACCATACAACCGATCTCCCCGTCCAGCTGGACAAACGAGAGGCCGGCCTCGCGCGCTGCCCGCTCCGAATCCGTCTCCTCGTCTATGTCCCGCAGCGCAGCCAGGTCGGGGTGGCGGAAGAGACCGTTGTCGTCCAGGACCATTTTGCCGTCCAGGGCCAGCAGGGCGCCCTCGCCGGTCACCACCAGCGGGTTGATCTCCGCCAGCGACGCGTCGCACTCCCCAAAGGCCCGGTACAGCCCCTGGGCGATGCGGCCGAAATCCCGATGCAGTGCCGGGGGGAGTCCGATGCTCTTCGCCAGCCAGAGAGTCTGATAGGCGCGCAGACCGACAAAGGGATCAATGTGCACTTTTTTGATCGCCTCCGGGTTCGTTCGGGCTACTTCCTCTATCTCCACGCCGCCTTCGGAGGAAGCCATCATCACGGGGCGAGAAGCCAATCGGTCCACGACGATGCCCAGGTAGATTTCCTGGCGGATGTCGGCGGCGCGGTCCACCAGCACCTTGCGGACGGGCAGGCCTTTGATCTGGAGGGAGAGAATCTGGGCAGCGACCTCTTCGGCCTCTTCGGGGGAGCGGGCCAGTTTGATGCCGCCGGCCTTTCCCCGGCCTCCCACCAGCACCTGGGATTTGACCGCTACCGGGCCACCCAGCCGTTTGGCAATTGCGCGGGCTTCCTGGGGAGTCGTGGCGACTTCTCCTTCGGGGATGGGGATGCCATACTGGGCAAAGATTCGTTTGGACTGGTACTCGTGGAGTTTCACAGGTTATTCCTCCTGGCAGAATCTGCGTTTAGGGGAACATGGCACGAAAGGATTCCACCAGAGGATTATACCATAGATGGGGATGCTGCCAAGCAAAGATGGTCAGGGGGTTGCGCAGCGATTGTTCTGGGTGGGAAAAGGGCGGGCTGTGGGGTGCGTGGGGGCGGCAAAGCCCTCCCCACGAACCCCGCCCTCCCCTCCCCGAAATGGTTTGCTGCGCAAGCCCACATCCCATTGCCAAGTTGTATTCGTAGAAGATCATGCTATAATTTGAACATCATTCCCGATCAGTATTTCTTGAAACCGCTTGCCGTTACAGACACCCTCCCCCGGGGCTTGTGCAGCAACTCGTTTTGAAGGAGTAGCGCGCCCGTGAAAAAGGGGAAAGTGGGGTTTGTGGGGCGGCGAAGCCGCCCCACAAACCCCACACCCCACCCCTTTCCCATGCGGGATGAATTGCTGTGCACCCCTCAAGTCGGGGACTGACGATGCAATTCTGGCCAACCTGGCTTCCTCCCTGGTTCAAGGAATGGGTGAAGGTCTATCTGATCCCCTTCCTGCAAACAGAGGCGCGGCACCTCCTGTGGCGGTTAATCCAGGGATTTCTGGACGCTTTTCTGCTCTTTATCATTCCAACAGCAACACTGGTGGGCAGCGAGAAAATCTGGGAGAGCCGCTACCGTCTGACACCCGCTCAACAGGAAACTGTTGCTCGCTGGGCCGAGGTCTCCGATGCCGTCGCTCGCCTGGAGGACATCCCGCCCGTTACCCCGCTGGTCCTGTGGTACAAAGAGAACGGCCTGCGGGCGGTCAATCCGGATAACTGCGAAGGCATTATGGGGCTGTACTCGGCGGTCCGATCCGGGCGGCTACCCTGTTTCTCACCGGGACCGATAGACGATGCCGAAGTCGCCCGCCAACTCCGTATCGGCGCGGCGATTTTTAAGGAACACTGTCCGGAAGTTCACTACACCACCACGAACCCGGAAACGCTGAAACGGTGCTATCTTTACTACAACGCAGGCCGCCATACCCGCCTGGATCCAGACCGGTCGGGCTACGTGATGAACGGATACGACGCGGCCCACCAGAACATGCTTCATCGTACCGCCAGCGGTCAGGTCGTGCGGCTACAGGCCCTGGGGGCCTGGCCCGTTCATCTGGCCATCCAGGCCCAACTGGCCCATCATCCCACCTTCGGCCGCCCATCTCCGTTCCTGTCGGTGGCGCGGACGTTTCGGGAGGGGGTGGACCGGATATGGGCATGGGCTGCTCCGCCGGGGTCCATCTCCCCCCGTCCGGTATACTCCCTTTCCTGCATCTCCCCGAAGGTGGGGGAATGCTTCGTCGGTGCTCACGACGGGGGGCAGTCGGAATTGCGCCCACAGATTTCCACCACCGCCCCCATCCAGCGCGTTGGGGAAGCGACCTGTGGTCTGTTCCCCGGCGCGGCGATGGCGACGGACCGTCTGGCGTTTCTGCTGGCCCCGATGCCCGGCCGTCTCGCCCGTTATGCGGACCAGTGGGGGGACATCACCCTTCAGATAGAAAATAATGAGTGGATTGTTTGGGTTTCCGGACTCCGCTCCGGAATCGTCGCAACCGGAGAAGTGAAAACCGGCCAACCAATAGGAACGGTAGGCGGGAAGGCAGGAGCGTTTTACGTAACCATCTACGATAAGATGACCGGAGGATTTGTAGACCCTCGCCCGTTCCTGGGCCAGTCGGTCTGCCCGGTCGTAGACCCAACCATCCAACGGGATTCTTCAACGCAGGAGGAGACGATGAATTTAGCAGCGCTTTTACCCCTGCTCCCCCTCATTCTGGGCCTGATCTGGGCTATCTGGCTATTCTTTAAGAAGGACCTGTTGGCCAAAGGTCCGGTACAGGTGATCGTCTACTTCGTGGGCGTCATCCTGGCCCTCTGGATTATCGGCTGGATTGTGGATACCTTCCTGCCCCAGTGGGTCGCCCAGCGCCTGCTGAACGCCCAGCGATCCTCGGATATCCGCGTCATCCAGCAGGTCAGCCGGGACATTCTGAACGAGGCCGTCGGTGTGCCGGCCCAACCAACCATCGTGGTCTATACCCCCGCACCACCGCCCGCTCCTACGCCTACTACCGTTCCCTTACCTCCGGCCACACCGGTCTCTCCTCAGCCCACGGCCACACCCCTGGGTAGTTCCGGCATCCCGGTGGTGCCTGCCCAGTCAGCGGGCGAGCAAATCTACATCGTCCAATCCGGCGACACCCTCTTCAGCATCGCCCGACGCTTCGGCGTCACCGTGGCAGCGATCCAGCAGCGCAATAACATCCCAGACCCGAACGACATCAAGGTCGGGCAGCAGTTGATTATTCCGGCACCGTGAGGGAAAACGCGGGTCCTGCGCCGAATATCCTGGAGCGCGTCCTGGCTGGACTGGCCCACTGGCGTCCGCTGGAGCCTCTCTGCCAGCGGGCTCTGGATAGAATTCGCCGTCTCCGCACACGGCGCGCAATGCGTAAGCCTCCTTTCTCTCCTACTCCAACGGCGATAGAGCGAGCCGTCGCATGGCTATCCCGCTTTCGCCTCCTGCGCCCCCTGATGGAGGGGGTGCTGCCGACTCCCCGACTCCTGAAAGACGAGACGGTCCAGTTAGAAATTCGGATGGCCCCATACCGGGTCCAGGCTGCCCGATGGCTCGCCAATGCCGCGATCATCCTTCTGCTACTCTCCTTGCCCGCCGCAATCCTGGCCTCGGTTCTGAAAGCCGCTGTACTCCTCCAGGCTGGAGCCTGGTTGCTGTTCGCCCTGGCCCTTACAGGGCTGACAAAGGCCGTCCAGTACATCCTCCTGTATCACCAGTGGCGCTTCATCCTCACCAACAAGCGTATCATTATTATCGCACCGGACGCCCGGCGGCGCGGTTTCGCCGATGCCATATACCTCAAGGGGGGCAAAATCCAGGTGGTGGATGCCGGCTGGTCCCGTAGCCCGATCTGGGGCTTCTTCCAGGCTGCCACTGGTGCTCGCGACGTCATCCTGAGCCTGGCGGGATACGAATTCAAGCCGGAAGGGGCGGAGGTGAAAGGCGGTCTGCTCTTCCCCGACGTGATGCCGGACGACATTGCTCGCCTGGAAGAACTCATCTTTGGCTAATCCCCAGGATGTGGTATACTATTTACACGGGTCGGCAGGGCAGCCCGTTGCGATATCCCTCAACAGCACTTCTCGGAGGCTCCTATGAAGCACTTTTTGTGTCTGGCGGACCTTTCTCCCCAGGAGATAAACCATCTCCTGGACCTGGCCATAGAGTTGAAGGAAGAGTGGAAGAGCGGGGGAAACCGTCCGTTGCTGAAAGGGAAGGTCCTGGGGATGATCTTCCAGAAGCCCTCGCTCCGCACCCGCGTCTCGTTTGACATGGCGATGCTCCACCTGGGTGGGCACGCCCTGTACCTTTCCCCCAACGAAATCCAGTTGGGGGTGCGGGAGAGCATTCCCGACGTGGCGCGCGTCCTCTCCCGCTACGTGGACGCCATTATGGCGCGCGTCTTCGCCCACTCCGACGTGGTCACTCTGGCGGAGTACTCGCGCGTCCCGGTCATCAACGGCCTCTCCGACTACAGCCACCCCTGCCAGGGGCTGGCGGATTTCCTGACCATCATAGAGTACAAGGGGCGCGACCTGCGGGGGAGAAAACTGGCCTTCGTCGGCGACGGTAACAACGTGGCGACCTCGCTTCTTTTCGGCGCGACGAAACTGGGGATGGACTTCGCCATCGCTACGCCGCCCGGCTATGAACTCCCCGCGCGGGTCTGGGAGTTGGGACAGAAATTCGCCGCCGAGAGCGGCAGTCGCCTCCTGGCGACCCACGACCCTGTAGAGGCGGTGCGGGATGCCGACGTCATCTACACCGATGTCTGGGCTTCTATGGGGCAGGAGGCAGAGGCAGCGGAGCGGGCGAAAGTCTTCCCGCCCTATCAGGTCAATGCCGCGCTGGTGGCGAAGGCGAAGCCCGATGTGATGGTGATGCACTGCCTGCCCGCTCACCGCGGCCAGGAGATCACCGATGAGGTGGCGGACGGTTCCCATTCCGCCCTGTGGGACCAGGCCGAGAACCGGATGCACGCCCAGAAGGCGATTCTGGTGGAATTGCTGGTGGGCACATAATTCTGCATCGCTTTTGTATGGAATTTCCGGAGGATTGCTGGGATGTCATCTGCGATGACCCTCCCGGTGACGGAGGAACAACTCCACGAAATGGTCTCCCGCATCGTGGAGGAACGGATCGCGGGCCTGCGGATGGAACTGGATGAGGAGTTGGGCCGACCTGCGCCCGAATGGACGGGGGCCCGGCGGGTCTGGGAGGCGATCCACGCCCTGGCCGAGGCGCAGCGGCGGACCGAAGAGGCGGTTCACGCGCTGGCCGAGGCCCAGCGCCGCGCGGAAGAGCGACTCACTCGGGTTGAAGAGCGACTCGCCCGGGTGGAAGACCGACTGGACCGATTGGAGAAAATCGTCCAGGAACTGGCCGAGGCCCAGCGGCGCGCGGAGGAGCGACTGCAGCGGCTGGAGGAGACCGTCCAGGAACTGGCCGAGGCCCAGCGGCGCGCGGAGGAGCGACTGCA
>CAKZOY010000199.1 GCA_937138275.1 uncultured Chloroflexota bacterium | reverse complement strand
GGCGGGGGAGCAAGAGGGCAAGTGAGCAAGTGGGCAAGAGGGAAGGGGTTTTTCTCCCCCCTCCCCGTGGGGTTGTAGGGGCGGACGATCCGTCCGCCCTCGACGGGGAGGGGGTAAGGGGGGAGGAGCAAAGAAACCGGCATAGAACTGGACGATCAGGTTTATCACTACCTATCGGAGTGACCACCGCGCTCTTCGTGGTGATGGAAAAATCTCCCAGAGAGACGCGAAGGGTTCTATTATCTCCCCGGAATCCTCTGTGTTCTCTGCGTCCTGGCATAGAGAATGTCAGTGCGATACCTGCGCCGTTTTGAACACGTCCGGTTTGATCCCGAAGGCCCGCATCTTGCGCCACAAAGTGGTACGGCCAATGCCCAGCGCCTTCGCCATTTCGGTCACGTTGCCCTGACAGGCCAGTCCGGCACGCAGGATGGCCTGACGCTCCATTTCCAGCAGGGTAGGGACCAATTCGTCGCCAGACCCGCGCGCTGCCCGCCGCACTTCTTCCGGCAGATGGACGATATCCAGTTCGGCCCCCTCCACCATCTGAACGGCCCACTCCAGAGCGTCCTCTAACTCCCGTACATTCCCCGGCCAGCGATACGACTCCAGCGCGGCCAGCGCGCGCGGCGTGATGAGAATTTGTTTCCCCAGGCGACGCGCCTGCCGCTCCACAATTTGCGTGGCCAGAAGGATGATGTCCTTGCCCCGCTCGCGCAGGGGGGGGATCGTGAGCGTCAAAGAGCGCAGGCGGTAAAACAGGTCCTCCCGGAACCGCTTTTGACGCGCTTCTTCCCGTAAATCCACGTTGGAGGCGGCAATAATGCGTACTTTGATGGGGATCGGTGTCGTGCCCCCCAATCGGATGATCTGCTTCAGGTCCATCACTCCCAGGAGCGCAGCCTGGAAGTTGAGCGGAAGGCTCTCAATGTTCTGTAGAAATATGGTCCCCCCGTGGGCCAGTTCAAACTTCCCCGGCTGGATCACCCCCGAATCTTTTTCCCGCCCGAAGAGTTCGTAGGCGATCAACTCGCGCGGGATGGATGCACAGTCCACGGCCACAAACGGACCATCCGCGTAATGGCTGGCGTTGTGAATCGCCTGGGCGAACAACCCTTTCCCGGTACCCGCTTCTCCCACCAGCAGAACCGGCCCATCGCACCGGGCGATGGCGCGAGCATACCGGATCACCTGCTGCGTCCGGGGACTCCATCCCGCAATGTCTTCAAACGTAAAATGGGCTCTGGCCCCCATAATCGCCCGCGCCAGTTCCCGGGCCTCGTCTACCCGATTCATCACCAGGACAAACCCTGTCTGGTTCAGTCCCTCTTTTAGAATATCTACCGAGACAATTGCCGGATACCGGGTATTGCCCCGGACAAAGGTCACCTCCTTGCCCTTCATCGGAATTCGCTGTGCCAGACTCTCTTCCAGTTCGGAGGGAATCTGGACCAGAGAGGAGAGAAGCCTACCCGTCGCGGCCCGGGGCGAGATGCCCAGGATTTCTCCGGCGCTTGCATTGATATGGGCCACCGTCCCTTTCAGGTCCAGGATGATGATGCCCTGGCGCATTGCCTGGAGGGAGGCGTTGAGGGCTGCCAGATGGTGATGGGCCTGGGAGAACGCAGCGTCTGCCTGGAACTGATTCTCAATGGCCCGGCTGATCGCCATCACCAGCCCCAGCGTGTGCGGCTGGCTGTACCGTTCCAGGGTAATCATCCCGATCGCCCCCTTCACTTCCCCCTCCGGGGCATAGATGGGCGCCGCGGTGTCGGTGATGAAGTGCCACACCCCGAAGAAATGCTCCGGGCCGACGACCTGGGCCGGTCCACCTTCGTCCAGAGCCAGAGCCGCCGCGTTGGTGCCGATGGACTCCTCCGACAAGCAAGTCCCCTCGCCCAACCCCATTTCGGACAATACGCCGCCCAGGTTCGGATCGCCCAGCATATCTATGATGTACAGGTTCTGATCCGTCAGGTAGACGATCGTTTTGGACTCGCCGGAGAACTGGTAGATGTCCTCTATCATCGGCCGGGCGATGGCGATGAGTTCAAAGCAGTTCTGGCGCTGGCGGTCCAGTTCCTCGGTGGTATACCGGAAGGGGTTCGGAATTGCCGTTGGGTCCAGACCCGCTTTTTGACAGCGAAGCCACGAGCGCGCGATTGCCGGATCCAGTTCCGCAGCGGAGAGGACCCCGCGCTTTACGAACGTTTTCCACTGGACTTTCAGCCTTGCCTGGTTATAGGGGTAGCCCGTGGGTAACATCGCCCCTCCTTTCCCGGATTTGCGGGTGTTTCACCGCAGTTTAACATGCCCTCAAGGGCACCATAAAGCATGAAAATAGCGTCCTGGATACCACGAGCCGGCAGTCACTCCGGTGAGGAGTGATTTTGGGCAAATGCCCCCTCACCCCCCTTGGTCCCCCCTCTCCCCCTGCCCTGCGGGCGGGGGAGAGGGGGG
>CAKZOY010000198.1 GCA_937138275.1 uncultured Chloroflexota bacterium | reverse complement strand
AATCCCCCAGAGCCAGGGCACCACCCCCGGCCGCTGGCTCCCGGCCCGCCGAATCCCCAGCGGGAACGGCATCCCCAAGTTAAGGGGACGGAGAGGGCCAGTGCCAGCGCGGCCCAGCCAACCCAGCGGTCCACCTGCTGGGGATGGATCGCACGGGGGAAGAAGTACATCACCACCCCGGCGATGGCGCTGCCCATCAGCGCCATAGAAACCGCCAGGAAGGCAAAGTGATACCACATCGTGACGGAGAAGACGCGAGTGAGCACCACTTCCAGGGTGAGGGCGCTCATACTGGTGAGGAAGATGCCCAGGAGGTATCGTCGTTGCATATCCTATCACCTGATGGGATTTTTGAGGAGGTCGGGGCGGGCGGCGAAGTTGCCCGCCACGGTTCATCTCAGGTTTACCCAGGCCAGCACTTCTTCCACCGAACGGGAGTTGAGGATATGGGCAGGGGAGGCCCAACCCCGGCGGGCCATCGCCACGCCGAAATGCAGAAGGCCGAAGTCCTCCGGGTCGTGGGCATCCGAACTGATAGCCAGGAGGACGCCCAGTTCTATCGCCCGGCGGATGCCGACGTCGTTCAGGTCCAGCCGCCAGGGATGGGCATTGATCTCTACCGCTTTGCCCGTCTCTGCGGCGACCCGCAGGACGGCCTCCAGGTCTATGTCGGCCCCTTCCCGCTGGCCCAGCAGGCGGCCCGTGGGATGGGCCAGGATGTCCACGTGGGGATGGCGCAGCGCGGCGATGGCGCGGGCGGTGAACTGCTCCCGAGGCTGACGCAGGCCGCTGTGGACAGCCGCCACCACCAGGTCCAGTTCTGCCAGCACCTCGTCGGGCAGGTCCAGGGAGCCGTCGGCGCGCACTTCCACTTCTACCCCCGCCAGGACGCGGAACTGCCCTCCCATCCGCTGGTTCACTTCCTCAATCTCCGCCCGCTGGCGGCGGAGTTCATCGGGGCCGGCGCCGTGGGCCACTCCCAGCCCGCGGGAGTGGTCGGAGACCAGGGCGTATTTCAGCCCGGCGGCGCGGGCCGCCTGGGCCATTTCCCAGAGGGAGGCACGGCCGTCGGAGAGGGTGGTGTGGAACTGGAAATCCCCCTGCAGGTCGGCCAGTTCCAGCAGGTCCGGCAGACGGCCGGCCAGGGCCGCTTCTATCTCTCCCCGGTCCTCCCGCAATTCCGGCGGAATCCAGGGCAGGCCCAGTGCGGCGTACACTTCCTCTTCGGTCGGACAAAGAATCTCCGAACCGTCCTCCCGCTTGATGGCGTATTCGCTCAGGGAGAGGCCCCGGTCCTGGGCCAGGGCCCGCAAGCGGATGTTGTGAGCCTGACTGCCGGTGAAATACTGGAGGGCCGTCCCCCAGCGGGCCGGGGGGAGCACCCGCAGGTCGGCCTGGTAGCCGTCGTGGGTGCGGATGGAGGTTTTCGTCGTCCCGCTGAGGAGGACTTCCGCCACCTGGGGGAGGGAGCGGAAGCGGGCCATCACCGGTTCCGGGTCCTCGGCCGCCACCAGCAGGTCCAGGTCGCCCACCGTCTCCCGCATACGGCGCAGACTCCCGGCCGGAGCGACCTGCACAACGCCCGGCACTTCCCGGAGCGGCTCCAGGAGCGCCCGGGCCAATTCCCAGGCGGTGCCCAGGGGGATGCGGCCGCTGCGCCGTTTGAGCGCCTCAATCCCGGTGAGAATCTTCTCTTCGGAGCGGACGCCCATTCCCGGGAGGGCGCGGAGTTTTCCGGCCCGGGCCGCCTCCTCCAGTTCCTGGATGGACGTGATGCCCAGTTGTTTCCAGAACAGCGCCGCCTTGCGCGGGCCGACGTCCGGCACCTGGAGCATCTCCACCACCCCATCCGGCACCTGGGCGCGGAGTTTCTCGTAGGCCTCCAGGCGGCCCGTCCGCATCAGTTCGTCTATCTTTTCGGCCAGTGTCTTGCCGATGCCGGGGATGGTATCCAGTTCCCCGGCGCGCCAGACCTCCTCCAGGGGGCGGCTCAGGGCGGCGATGTTCTCCGCCGCGCGCCGGTAGGCCATAATCCGGTGCGGGTTCTTCCCCTGAATGTCCAGAATATCGGCCATCCGGGCGAAAATGGCAGCAACCTGACGGTTATCCATTTCCTGCTACGGCCCCACTTCTATTCGTACGATCAAGATACTGTTCGCCTCGGCATTCGCCTGGCCGGGGTCCAGGACCGGCAAACGGTTCCCCGGCTGACCGACGGGGTACATTCCCACACGAACCTGATACGTCCCCAGCGGGGCGTTGCCCGGCAACTGAACCTGATGGGGGTCCCAGAGGGGCATCTGGGGAGTCCAGGTATCGGTGGGACGGGTGCCCCGCAGCGGCTCAATGTCCTCCTGGGCGACCAGGTTCCCATCGGGAGCGATAAGGTGCACGAAGACCACGTAGCGGGTGGAGATGTTGGTCAGGGGACGCCAGCGCAGGGAGATGGCAAAGACTTCCCCCGGCCGAACGCGGGCTTGAAGAACTTCCGCCTGTTCCAGAACCACAATATTGCCCAGATTTGCCCCGATCGGAATGGGCACCGCCGTCCCCCCGCTGACGGTGAGGGTGATCATCCCCCCGGCCGGGATTTTCGTCCCCGGCGGGGGCTCCTGGGCCAGGACGGTGCTGATCGGCTGGGTACTCCAGATGACCTGTTCGGTCACCTGCAGCCCGGCCTGTTCCAGCGCCGTCCGGGCCAGGTCGGAACGGGTGTTTACCAGCGCCGGGACCTCCACCTCCACCGGTTTGCCGGAGATGAAGAGTCTCACTTCGGATCCGGCGGGGACTCGCTCGCCGGGCAACGGGTCCTGCCGCACCACTGTCCCCTCCGGCGCCGCCGCGCCCTTCTGTTCCTCCAGGACAAAGCGCAGCCCGCCCGCTTCCAGAATGGTCCGCGCCTCCTCCCATTTCAGTCCCTGGACGTTGGGGACGGAGACCAGGGCAACGGTCGCCGTAGGTGTGGAGAGGGTTGGGGGAGCAATCTGCTGTCGGTGCGTCCAGGCCCGGTACACCAGCGCCCAGAGGGGAATCAGACCGACCACCGCGATCAGCGCGACGGCACTCAGGAACCAGGTCAGCCAGTCAGGGCGACCGACAACCTCCTCTTCCGCCGGGCGCACTGGTTCCGCCGGTTTTACTGGCCGCGCGGGCGGGAGTTTCACTCCCACTTCCGGCCGGGGAGAACCGGAGGGCGGTGTCGTTGACGGGAAGAAAGACGGGCCATACCCGGTAGTCACCTGAGTCATTCGGGCCCGATATTCCTGCAACACGATGGTCAGTTGCTCCGCCGTGCGGTAGCGGGCGGCAAGTTCTTTGGCCAACAGTTTGCGCACAATCCAATCTAATTGCGAGGGAACCTGCGGATTGTGTACGGAGAGGGGCTGAGGCTCCTCGCGCAGGTGCATCAGAGCCAGCGCCGTCGGTTTCTCCGCCCGAAACGGGGGAACGCCCGCCAGCATCTCATAGAGCACCACCCCGATGCTGTAGACATCGGAGGCCGGGACGGGCCGTTCCCCGGCGGCCTGCTCGGGAGAAAAGTAAGCGGGACTCCCCCAAACCACCTCCGGGTCCGTGAGGCCCGACTCGGATAGGGCGCGGGCAATCCCGAAATCTGTAACCTTCACCACCCCATCGCGGGTGATCAGCACGTTCTGGGGCTTGATATCGCAATGGACGATGCCCATCCGATGAGCGTGCCCTACTCCGGCCGCAATCTGGATGGCAATATCCACCGCCTGATCCACGCTGAGCCGCCCCTCCCGACGGATGAGCGATTTCAGGTCTTCGCCATCCACGTATTCCATTACGATGTAGTGCCGATTGCCATCCTGTCCCACATCGTAGATAGTGACAATGTTAGGGTGGTCCAGGCGGGCTGCCGCGCGCGCTTCGCGCTGGAACCGCGCCACAAAGGCCGGATCACTGGCATAGGCCTCGCGCAGGATTTTGACCGCGACGGGACGATGGAGCAGGGTGTCCAATCCCTTATAGACCATCGCCATTCCGCCGGACCCGATCAACTCCAGCAGGCGGTAACGTCCGTTTAACAGTGTCCCTTCCATAAGCGTTTGCGTCCGGAAAAGTACAGGGCGTTTCCGATACAATAGAACATCCCGACCACCAGGCCATCCAGGTCGCCCGGAGGCCACCCGCGGACTCGGGGCCAGGCAACCCTTTACAGTGTTTCTATTTTACCCCACTCTTTCCAGGAGGCAAATGACTTTCGGGCACGGGGCTTGTGCAGTAAATTGTTTGGGGGGGAATGGCGCGCCCGTGAAAGGAAGCGAGGTTTGTGGAGGCGGCAAAGCGCCCCCCCACCCTTTCCCTGGCCTCAGGGGATTCGTAACTATATTGACAA
>CAKZOY010000197.1 GCA_937138275.1 uncultured Chloroflexota bacterium | reverse complement strand
AAAGTGCATTGCTTTTGAACATGAGCCACACTGCTTGTCCGCGTCCATCCGCGTCCTATTGGAAAACTGTCAGGTAGCCAGTTGCTAAATCATAAGACGCTTGGGGGAGGCTATTGGTTCCCCATTCGGGAGAGAAATGGGACGGCCCCTCTCCCAATCTCCGGCCTCATTTTCACCAAACCTTCATCCCCTCTTCATCAGGCCTTCACACCCCTGCTTTATACTCCAGAGTGCCGGTCGGAAGAGGCCGGTTGTAGAAGCCGGGCCCGGCCCAAATCTTTTCCACACCACGAAAGGAGGTACTATGAGCAAAACCGTAAAAGTGCTACTCGGTGTAGGGCTTCTGTTGGGGGTACTGGGAGTCCTGGGAGTGCTGGGACTGGCAACCGTAGCGCCAGCCTTCGCCCAGGATACCACGCCTCCCACATCCGTCCCCCAGGGTCTCCCCGGCCGGGGATTCGGCCTGCGCCTGGGATGCGGATTCGGCGATTCGTGGAGCACGTTTGATGCCGCCGCCGACGCGCTGGGCTTGACCCCCGAACAACTCTTCTCCGAGTTGCATTCGGGCAAGAGCCTGGAAGAGATCGCCGAGGATCAGGGCGTGGACCTGGCGAAAGTCCAGGAAGCGATGCAGGCCGCGCGGGTCCAGGCGATGAAGGAGGCCATCCAGAAGGCCGTGGAAGAGGGAGAGATCACGCAGGATCAGGCGGACTGGATGTTGGAGGGGCTGGAGAAGGGCTTCTTCCCGATGGGACGCGGCTTCGGCCGGGGCCATTGGGGGAACGGTCCTTCCGGCCCCAACGGTAAGGCCCCCACCACCTCGTCTTCCGATACTTCGTCCTGACCCAGGGGGCTGCGGCAAACGGGGATGGTCTCCCGCAAAGCGGGGCGACCATCCCCGTTCCGGTTATTGACCCCTGTACTGGTCAGTCCACTGATCAGGGCGCCGCGGCCCGGATTTCCGTCCAGATACGATCGTAGAGGGCGGCAGCCTCTCCCAGGTCCTCTACCCATTCCAGCCGCGCCCGAACCTCCAGCGGCGGGTAAACGGCCGGGTCTTCCAGCAATTCGGGGTCTATATAGGCTTTTGCCAGCAAATTCGGGCTGGCGTAGCGGGTGTAATTGGATATCCGAGCCCCCACGTCCGGCCGCAGCAGGTAGTTAATGAAGACCTCTGCCATCTCCTTGTTGGGCGCGCCGACCGGAATACAGAGATTGTCGGTCCAGACCGTCGTCCCCTCCCGCGGGATGACGTAGCGGATGCGCGGGTCCTCCTCCGCCACCATAAAGAAGTCCCCGCTGAACCCCTGGGCCATCACAATCTCCCCTGCAGGCAACAGGGAGCGGTACTGCTCGCTATCGTAGGCATAGAGCCAGTCTTTCTGACGGATGAGCAGGTCGCGCGCTGCGGCCAGTTCGTCCGGATTCGTCGTGTTCAGCGAATACCCCAGATATTTCAGCGCCGCGCCGATGACCTCCCGGGCGTCGTTCAGCATGGTGAACTTGCCCGCATATGGGGCCGTCCGCTGGGGATCAAAGAAATAGGCCCAACTGTCGGGCGGTTCGGGGAACGCCTCGGCGTTGTAGCCGATCCCGGTCGTCCCCCACTGGTAGGGGATGCAGTGGCGCATGCCGGGGTCATACGGTGGGTCGGCGAACTGGGAGTCTATGTTGCCCAGGTTGGGGAGATTCTGGTGGTTTAACTCCTGCAGGAGTCCCTGGCGGATCATCACTTCCACCATGTAATCCGAAGGGACGATGACGTCGTATCCTCGGGCCCCGGCCTGGAGTTTCGCCAGGAGTTCCTCGTTGCTGGCGAAGGTGTCCTCCACGACCCGCACGCCGAATTCGGCCTCAAAGTCCTTATAAATCTGGGGGTCTATGTAGGCCGACCAGTTGTAGACGTGGAGTTCGCGCGTCTGGGGCTTCCCGCCCCCACAGGCGGTCGCCAACATCAGCGAGACGGCGACCAGGCATCCCAGCAGGATGGTCATTTTGCGGTTCATCTTCTCCTCCTTCCGGGAATGATAAAGTGGAGGGGCGGGCGGCCGAAGGCCGCCCGCCCGACATCCCGACGTTATCCCACCCGTCGCTCCGCCAGCAGGGTGGACGCCAGCACCAGCACGATGGAAATCACCAGCATCAGCGCGGAGAGCGCGTTGATCTCCGGGGTGACTCCCAGTTTGATCATAGAGTATACCCGCAGAGGGAGCGTCGTTGCGCCGGGGCCGGCGACGAAGAAGGTGATGACAAAGTCATCCAGCGAAAGGGTGAAGGCCAGAAGCGCCCCGCCGATGATCCCCGGCATCAGGAGCGGCAACGTCACCCGGCGGAAGGTCTGCCATTCGTCCGCATAGAGGTCCTGCGCGGCCTCCTCCAGGGAGACGTCAAAATAGGCCAGCCGCGCCCGCACCACCAGCGCCACGTAGGAGATGTTGAAGGCGACATGCGCGATGATAATCGTCCATAACCCCAGCGAGATGCGGGAGAGGACGAAAAACAGAAGCAGCATCACCGCCATGGCGATGTCGGGGATGATGATGGGCAGGTAGAGCAGCGCATCCACGAAGGCGCGCAGGCGGAACCGGTAGCGCTCCAGGCCGATGGCAACCATCGTCCCCAGGACGGTGGCGATGAAGGCCGACGCCGCGGCGACGATCAGGCTGTTGCGCAGCGCGGCGCCGATGGCCTCGTTGGCGAAGAGCGCCCGGTACCACTGCAGCGTGAACCCCCGCCACACACCCACGTAGCGGGAGACGTTGAAGGAGAAAATCACCAGGATGACGATGGGCAGGTAGAGGAAGAGATACGTCATCACCCCGTGGACGGTCAGCCAGCGGGAACGGCCCAGGGGCTGGACGGAGGGCGGAGTTCCAGGCGACCGGCGGCTCATGCCAGCCTCCTTTCCTCTTCCGCCCCCAGCCGAAAGTAGATCATCGTACCCATCAGCATCAGCGCCATTAGGACGAAGGAGAGGGCGGAGCCGAAGGGGTAGTCGCGGACCATCATGAACTGGGAGTAGATGACGTTGCCGATCATCATCGTCCGCGCCCCGCCCAGCAGGTCCGGGGTGACGTAGGCTCCCACGCAGGGGACGAAGACCAGGATGGAGCCGACGATGATGCCAGAGCGGGTCAGGGGAAAGACGACTCGCCAGAACGCCCGCACCCGGTTGGCGTAGAGGTCCTGCGCCGCCTCCACCAGGCGCGGGTCCAGCCGCTCCACCGCGGCGTAGCAGGGAAGGACCATATCCGGCAGCCACCCGTACACCAGCCCCAGGATGACCGCTCCGTCGGTGCCGAAAAGGCGCAACGGTTCCGCCGTCGCCCGAAGCAATTCGTCCCACCAGGGTAGGGGGAACCAGGCCGCCAGTTGCTGAATGGTTGTGTGGACGGCGCCCGTCCAGAAGAGATTGATCAGTCCGTTATCCCGCAGGATCAGCAGCCAGGCGTAGGTGCGCACCAGGAAGTTCGTCCAGAAGGGGATGGTGAGCAGGATAAGAAGCCCGTTGCGCCAGCGCCTGGGGCGGGTGGCGATGAAGAACGCCATCGGGTAACCGATGAGCAGGGAAATCCCGGTGGTCGCCAGGGAAATGGCGAGGGTACGAGCGAAGATGCGCAGGTAGAGGGGGTCCAGGAGGCGCGCGTAGTTGGCGAGGGTCAGGTCCCAACGGATGCCTCCATAGGGCCCGCGCTGCCCAAAACTGATGGCGAAGACGATGAGCAGGGGCAGCAGGAAGAACACCACCAGCCAGGTCAGGCTGGGAGAGATGAGCGCCAAGAGGCGCGCGGTATCCCGACGTAGATGGAACGCCATCGGAAACTCCTACGCGGTCAGAAGGCGCGCAGCGTCCGGTCGCCAGGTCAGGTAGACCCGCTCTTCCCGGGGGAAGTGCGGGGTGGAGCCGTTGCCCATGTTCTGCAGCCGCACCTGAATGAGCGTCTGGTCGGTGAGACGGACCAGGTAGCGGATGTCCGCGCCGCTGTAGACCACTTCGTGGACGACCCCGGGGATGGCGTATGGGCCGGGCGGTTGGGAGTGTAGCGCGATTTTCTCCGGGCGGATGGCGACGGCGACGGCCTGCCCAGTGGCGATCCCTTCCGTCGCTCCAACCTGGAGGGTCAGAGTGCCGTTGACCCGCACCGTTGCCCGGTCGGCCTGGACCTCGGTGACCAGCCCCTCCAGCAGGTTGGTCTCGCCAATGAAGTCGGCGACGAAGCGGTCGGCGGGGCGCTCGTACACTTCCTCCGGGGTGCCCACCTGGAGCACCCGCCCCTGATTCATCACGGCGATGCGGTCGGACATGGTCAGCGCTTCCTCCTGGTCGTGGGTCACGTAGATGAAGGTAATGCCCACCCGGTGCTGGAGCGCTTTCAGTTCCAGTTGCATCGCCTTGCGGAGTTTCTGGTCCAGCGCGCCCAGGGGCTCATCTAAGAGCAGGACGCGCGGGCGGTTGACCAGGGCGCGGGCCAGGGCCACCCGTTGCTGCTGGCCGCCGGAGAGTTCCCGCGGACGGCGGTCTTCCAGACCGGGCAGGCGGACCATCTCCAGCGCCTCCTCTACTCGCCGTCGGATTTCTGCTCTGGGAACTCGTTGCATCTGGAGTCCGAAGGCGACGTTTTCGTAGACGGTCATATGGGGAAAAAGCGCGTAGTTTTGAAAGACGGTGTTCACCGGGCGGCGATACGGGGGAATTTCCCGCTGGGGTTGACCGGCGATATAGATTTCCCCGCTGGTAGGTTGCTCAAACCCGGCGATAAGCCGCAACGTGGTCGTCTTGCCGCAGCCGGAGGGCCCCAGAAGGGCGAAGAATTCTCCCTCGCGGACGGCAAGGGTCACGTCGTGGACGGCCACCACGGGGCCGAAGGACTTGCTCACTCCCCGCAGTTCCACCGCGTATTCGGGCATCTCACCTCCCTCCTCTGATGTAGATATAACAAGCGGAAGGGGTTTACGGTGGCTCTGCCACCGCAAACCCCCTCACACGCCCTACATGGGAAGCCCCCCTGCCCCAGGGAACCGACAGGCTCCTGAGGAGGGGGACCCCGGCGTCGGTCGCCGTCAAAGAACTATACGACGCGACCTGTTCCCGCGCCGACACCACATCTGGCGCCCGCACGGGCCAGAGGTCAAAATCCCCTTATTCACTCACCTGTCCGCTGTCCAGGCGTTCATAGATTTCCGTTCAATCCTCAAGTTCCACCGCCATTGCTACCGCCTCGCCGCCGCCCAGGCAGAGGGTTGCCAGGCCTCGCCGGAGCCCGCGCTGGCGCAGGGCGTAGATGAGCGTGACCAGCACCCGCGCGCCGGAGCAGCCGATGGGATGCCCCAGGGCGATGGCGCCTCCGTTCACGTTCACCTTCTCCCACGGGAGGCCCAGTTCTCTCCCGTCGGCGAGGACCTGCGCGGCGAAGGCTTCATTGACTTCAAACAGGTCGTAATCGTCCACTGATGTGCCGGTCTTCCCCCAGAGTTTGCGCACGGCGAAGATGGGCGCGGTGAAGATTTTGAGCGGCTCCACCGCGGCCTGAGCGTACCCGATAATGCGGGCCAGCGGCCGGAGCCCCAACTCCTCTGCCTTTGCCCGACTCATCACCACCACCGCCGCCGCGCCGTCGGTGATGCCGGGGGAGTTCCCCGCCGTCACGATGCCGTCGGGCTGAAAAGCGGGCTTTAAGCGGGCCAGGGCTTCCAGAGACGTATCCCGCCGGGGGCATTCGTCCGTATCAAAGAGAAGGGGCGCGCCCTTGGGTTGCGGCACTTCCACCGGCACGATTTCGTCCTTGAAGCGGCCCTCGTCTATCGCGGCGATGGCTTTCATATGGCTCTGATAGGCGTATTCGTCCAGTTCCTGGCGGGTCAGGCCGTACTCCCGGGCGATCCACTCCGCGGCGTTGCCCATATGCCAGTTTTGGAACGCGCACCACAGGCCATCGTAGACCGTGGCGTCCACCAGTTTGCCGTCCCCCAGGCGGTAGCCGAAGCGGGCCTGCTTCAGCATATAGGGGCCGTTGTTCATGCTCTCCATCCCACCAGCGACGAAGATGTCCCCGTCACCGGTGGCGATCATCGCGGCAGCCAGCATCACCGCTTTGAGGCCGGAGCCGCAGATTTTGTTGACGGTCGTCGCGCCGACGGTCGGGGGAAGGCCGGCCTTGATCGCCGCCTGGCGGGCAGGCGCTTGCCCTGACCCGGCCTGAATGACCTGCCCCATCAATACCTCATCCACCGTTGTCGGGTCTATCCCGGCCCGTTGCACTGCCACACGGATGGCGACGGCACCCAGTTCCGGAGCAGATAAAGGAGCGAGAGTGCCCTGGAAACGCCCGATGGGCGTGCGGGCGGCGGAGACGATGACAGCCTCGCGCGGATGGGTGGACATACCTGTTCCTCCTGCTGGGGGTTGACATTCGGTTAGAAGGGCGCGTGAACCAGGCAGATATTATGACATACTCTCCAGAAAATGCAAGTTGGCCGCGTGCGGAGGAGCGGAGGAGCGGAGGAGC
>CAKZOY010000196.1 GCA_937138275.1 uncultured Chloroflexota bacterium | reverse complement strand
GCCCCGTAGCGCACTACAAACGTCATCGCATCCGTTCGGGAGGCACAAATGACCGATTGCTCCATCCTTTCAGGTTACTGGCAGGATCGCCTGGACGTCAACGCACGCTCTGCCATCTTTCACCAATGGGAGCAACTGGAACAATCCGGCTGCATAGATAACTTCCGCATCGCGGCCGGAGAGAAGGATGGGTTCCGGGAAGGCTGGTTCTTCGCCGATTCCGACGCGTACAAATGGCTGGACGCCGCGGCGCGCATCTACGCTACCCACCCCAACCCCCGTCTGGCCCAGATGATGGACGAATTCATCGCCCTCCTCGGAAGAGCGCAATCGCCGGACGGCTACCTCTACACCTACAATCAGATTCACTTTCCAGGCATTCGCTGGACCAACCTGCAGATTGAGCACGAACTCTACTGCCACGGTCATCTGATAGAGGCAGGGGTCTCCCACTACCAGGCCACCGGTCAGACCGCTATGCTGGCGATCGCCCGCCGCGCCGCCGACCGCATTGTAGCGGACTTCTGGGATGCCGGTCCCGAGCAGACCGACGGGCACGAGGAGATTGAAATTGCGCTCCTGCGCCTCTTTGAGGTCACCGACCATCGGCCGTACCAGGAGATGGCGCGCCGGTTCCTGGAGCGGCGCGGGCGCATCCCGCGGTACGCTCTGCACATCCTGCGCCAGTACGCGGATATGTTGCGGCGCGATCGCCTTGTGCGCCGAAAGCGTCAGGAATATCTACAGACCCATCCGGAGCACGCTGCGTTTCGGCTCGCGCCCGGCAACGTCGCCCGAACCCCCTGGAATGCTACCCTGCGCTGGTACATCAACGCCCTGAGCGGCAAATGCTTCCAGCAACACGCCCCGCTCCATCGCCAGACCGTGCCGGTGGGCCACGCGGTGCGCTTTGGCTACCTGATGGCCGCGGCGGCGATGCTGGCCCGCCTGGATGGAAATAGAAGTTTGCTGCCCGTGATGGAGCAGGCCTGGGAGCACATGGTCTCCCGACGGATGTACGTGACCGGGGGCATCGGGTCGCTGCCTTCCATAGAGGGGTTCGGTCGGGATTATGAACTGGACCCTGAATACGCCTACGCCGAGACCTGCGCCGCCATCGCCGGTGTCCTCTGGAACTGGGAAATGGCCCAACTGACCGGCAACGCGCGCTACAGCGACCTTCTGGAATGGCAACTCTACAACGCCGTCTCGGTGGGAATGGGTCTGGACGGGACGGCGTACTTCTACAACAACCCTCTTGCCAGCCGCGGGAGGATAGAGCGGAGAGCCTGGTTCGCCGTCCCCTGCTGTCCGTCCAACCTCTCCCGCACCCTTGCCAGTCTGCATCGGTTCATCTACTCGGAAGGGCTGGAGGAGTTGCAAATCCACCAGTACACCGGTAGCCGATGGGTCGGGAAGTGGGGAGAGGTAGAGATGGAATCGGGCCTTCCCTGGGATGGCCGCGTCCGCCTGCGGCTCGCCCCGCGCCGCCCTACCCCGTTCACCCTCTCCCTGCGCATGCCGTCCTGGGCCGATCCGATAGAAGTGAGAGTGAACGGGAGCGCCCAAATGATTCCGGCCCCACCGCCGGTTTCCCCGACCGCCAGCGGTTACGACCCGCGCCTTAGCCAGTGGCTTTCCCTGCGCCGCACCTGGGCGCGCGGGGATACGGTGGAGATCGCCTTCGGGATGCCGATTGTCCTGCGCCGCGCCCATCCGCGCGTGCGGGGACATCGGGACAAGGTGGCGCTGACACGAGGCCCGCTGGTCTACTGCCTGGAGAGCGTGGATAACCCCACTGTGGACCTTTTCCGCGTGGCGCTATCTCCGGAGTCCTTAGAGGCCGTTTTTGACGCCGACTTGCTGGGGGGCGTGGTCAAAATTGTGGGCAGGGGTCGCCGGGGCGAGGCGCTGACGTTCATCCCGTACCATCTCTGGGGAAACCGGGGGCCGTCCCGGATGACGGTCTGGGTGAGGGAGAAATAGCAGTCCGGGCAGTTGACATCTTCCCAAAACCCGGCGTTCTGGTACAATTGGAGCGGTAAAAGTTCAGCCCACTCCAGAGCGTGAACCGGCGCGCGCTGGCGCGTCGCAAACCGGAAGTCCGTACATTGCCCACTGCGACGGGCGGGTGAGCCGTAGAAACCATGCCTACTCCGGTCAATCATCTGTTGATGGCTCGCGAGGTCCTGGAGGAAGGAGACCTGAGCGTTCCCGCGCGGGAGTTGCTCTGGACCCAGTACGGCGCGTTCCTGCTGGGACACACCGCCCCGGATGTGCAGACGGTCAGCGGGCAACGGCGGGAGGAGACCCATTTCTACACGCTGCCCCCCTCCACCACGACCCCGGCCGCACAGGTTCTCCTGGATACTTACCCGGCTCTGGCCCATCCGGAGCACCTGCGGCCC
Source organism: uncultured Chloroflexota bacterium (assembly GCA_937138275.1). Classification (GTDB taxonomy): domain Bacteria; phylum Chloroflexota; class Anaerolineae; order B4-G1; family DUEL01; genus SpSt-77. Next base: position 4,100 of record CAKZOY010000196.1, on the reverse strand, counting down.
GCACACGCCGCGTTTCTCGCCGGATACATCGCCCACCTGCTGGCCGATGAACTGTGGTGGCGAGAGGTCTTCCACCCCTATTTCGGGCCCCATGCCGGATGGGATTCCTGGGAGGAGCGGTTGTTCCTGCACAACGTTCTGCGCACCTGGCTGGATGAGCAGGATCAGGCCCGCCTGAACGGGCAGGAGAGGATCGCGCTGGCGACCGTGGAGCCGGAGGGGTGGCTTCCCTTCATACGGGATGAGGACCTGCGGGCCTGGCGGGATGACCTGGTGGAGCAACTCCAGCCGGGGCACCGCATTCGCACCGCCGAGGTCTTCGCCGAGCGGATGGGCGTCCCGGCCGAGGCGGTGGAGGCCGCCGCCCACTCCCCGGAGCGGATGGTCTGGATTTTCCGGCACGTCCCGCCGGAGCACCTCCGGTTCTACCGGGAGGAGGTCCGGCAGCAGAGCGGCCGTTTAATCAACCGCTACCTGCGAACCATCGGGCCGGGATGAAGGTTTCGGGGGCGGGCGGCCGAAGGCCGCCCGCCCCCGAAACCCCTTCCCCCTCAACGTTCATCCGCGCGCTTTTTCCCTCGCGGCCGGAAGACCAGCCGCAGGGGCACCCCGACGAATGGGTAGTACTCCCGAATCCGGTTCTCTAAATACCGCTCATACGAGAAATGCACCAGGTTGGGGTCGTTGACAGAGAAGACGAACGTCGGCGGCGCGACCTCGGCCTGGGTGACGTAGTAAATTTTCAGCCACTTCCCCCCTTTCCCCGGCGGCGCGTGCCTTGCCACCGCGTCCCGCACCAGCCGGTTCAGTTCCCCCGTCGGGATGCGGTAGTGGCGGGCCCTGTGAACCTCCAGCGCCTGGGGGATCACCCGCTGCGTCCCCTGCCCCGTTTTGGCGGAGATAAAGAGCACCGGCACATAGTCCAGGAACTTCAGCGCCTCCCGCACGTGCGCAGTGTACTCCTGCTGAGTCCGGGGTCCTTTGGGGACGGCGTCCCACTTGTTGACCAGCACCATCACCCCGCAGCCCTCCTCCAGGATGAACTCGGCGATATGGGCGTCCTGCGCGGTGACCCCCTCGGTGGCGTCGGTCATCAGCAGGGCGACATCGGCGCGCTGGACCGCCCGCAGCGCCCGCAACACGGAATACTTCTCCACCCCCGGCTCCACCCGCCCGCGCCGCCGGATGCCCGCCGTATCTATCAGCGTGACGGGCGTCCCTTCCCACTCCATACGGATATCTATGGCGTCGCGCGTCGTCCCCGGCACCGGGCTGACGATGACCCGTTCCTCTCCCAGCAACCGATTCAGCAGCGACGACTTGCCCACATTGGGCCGCCCCACAATGGCAATTTTGACCGACTCGTCCTCTACCTCCGCCTCCCACGTCGGCAATGCCTGGACTACCCGGTCCAGCAGGTCCGCCACCCCGTAGCCGTGGAGGGCAGAGACAGGGTGAACATCGCCCAGGCCCAGTTCGTAAAACTCCACCGCCGCTTCCCGTGCTTTCGGGCTTTCGGCCTTGTTGGCAGCCAGAAAGACAGGCTTCTGAGACCGGCGGAGAATGTCGGCGACCTCGCGGTCGGCAGGGGTCGGGCCAGTGACGGCGTCGGTCAGGAAGACCACGACATCGGCCTCGGCGATGGCCTGCTCCGCCTGAGCGCGGATGAGCGGGATGTAGGGGGCGGAATCCTCGGCGAGGGGACGGTCCGGGGCGGGACGCTGCCCGACGGCGACCCGTTCGGGCCATACCTCTATCCCGCCCGTATCCACCACGGTGAAGAGCACGCCGTTCCACTCCGCCGTGGCGTGGATCCGGTCGCGCGTCGTGCCGGGGCGATCGTCCACTACCGCCAGTTTCCGCCCGATAATGCGGTTGAACAGGGTGGACTTGCCCACATTGGGCCGTCCGACCAGAGCGACCATTGGCATCGGCATCTCTCACCTCCCCGGAGTGGGCGTAACCGGTGGGGAAATCTCCACCTGCACCGTAGCAGGCAGGACCGCGGCCACCGTCAGCCCCTGCGGGGTGACCACGATCTGCGGCTCCAGCGAGTACTGGCCCGGCGCCAGACCGAACAGGTCCACCAGCACCCGCACGTCTTCGGGACGGAGTTCCTCTAAGACGGGGAGCGGACCGTTCAGGATAACCTCCACCTCCTGCGGCGCAATAGTCGCCGTCAGGCCGGGGGTCAACCCCTGAATCTCCACCGGTCGGCGGAAGGTGGCACTCCCTTCTATCGGGACGACGTTGACCCGCACAACGACGACCGGTTCCGGCATCAACAGCGATACCCCTTCTGGTGTCTTCAGAGGCAGCCGGACCTCCAGGTTCTCTTTGGTGTTATCCAGGTTCAGAAGTTCCGTCTCCAGATAGCCGGGGATCTGGGCGATGATTTCCGGCGCGCCGTAGACGGTCACCACCGGCGGGTCCACAGTGATGCCGGAGATGCGGTATCCGGGGGCGACCTGTCCCTGGAGCCGCGCCGTCACCGCCAGGTCGCGGAACCCGCTCAGTTGCTCCACCGCGACGTGGACGGCAATGCGGGAGGGCGTAACGGTGATGTAAGGAACCTCCTTCCCCTGGGCATCGTACGGCCTGAGGTCAAACTCGCCGTCTATGTCTGCTCGGCGGCCCTCCACCGAGACGACCGCCCGCACCTCCACAACCTGCGCCACCAGGGACGCCGGCCCGCGAACCGTGGCGGTCAGCGCTTCCGTCTCCGGCGGTCGGGCGACATATCCGATGGGCGTATTTCCCTCCAGGCGCACCCGCACCGGGACTTCCGCCTGCTCCACCAGTTCCAGATGTACCAGCAGGGTCGCAGGCTCTACGCGCCGGACCTGCGAGGGTTTCAGGTTGACCTGGACCTGGATGGGCAGGTAGTGAGTGCCCGGCTTGAGGCCGTTCAGGTCCACGACGGCGCGGATGTCTTCCGCCCGCAGGCTGCTCCATACCGATTGGGGCGCCCGCAGCACCACCGAGACCCGCGCGTCGGTCTGACCGTAGGCGATCATCCCCTCCGGAGGATAGGTCATAGAGACCGGGATCGGGGCCGGGAAGGCCTGCTCTACCGTGGGATTTTCCTGTTCCACCGCCGTGGCCCAGATGAGCAGGGAAAGCGCCAGGGAGAGAATAAGCAACCCCAGGTTGCTCCAGAGCCATCGGATCGCCTCCTTCATGGCAATTCCTCCGTTTCCCGGCGAGTTTTCCGCAGGCGAACGGGCCAGCGGGGCTCCAGAACGTTCTGGTAGAAGGCCCGGAGCACCCGTTCCAGCCGGTCCGGATCCAGGTCGCGGAGGATGCGGCCGTTGTGGGCAACCGAGATACTCCCGCGCTCCTCGGAGACAACGATGGCGATCGCGTCGGTCTCTTCGGTGATGCCCAGGGCGGCGCGGTGGCGCAGTCCCAGCCGTCGGTCCTCTAGGAACGCGGTGGAAAGGGGCAGGACGCACGCCGCGGCAACCACGCGCCCTTCCCGCAGGATCACCGCGCCGTCGTGGAGGGCGACGTGGGGATCAAAAAGGGCCAGCAGAAGTTCGGGGGATGCTTCGGCATTCAGTACGACCCCCGTCTCCACGTACTCCTGAAGCCCGGTCTCCCGTTCCAGGACGATGAGGGCGCCGATACGGCGGCGAGCCATAATCCGGCAGGCCTCGGTAATGGCGCTGATGGCCCGACCGATCGCGGCCCTCGGGCCGGTGGGACGACCGAAGAGGGAACCGGCCCGCCCCAACCGCTCCAGGGCCCGGCGGAGTTCAGGCTGGAAGATGACCGGGATGGCGACAAGCAGGGCAGGAAGAGCCCGGTCCACCAGCCAGCCGAAGGCCCGCAACTGGAAGACGGTGCTCAGAAGGGCCAGAAGGATCAGCAGCAAGATAATCCCGCGCAGAAGCGAGACAGCGCGCGTCCCCCGCACCAGGTAGAGGATGACAAAGAAGATGGCCGCGACCAGGGAGATGTCTACCAGGTCTACCCAGCGAATTCGTTGAAGGGTCCACAGGAAATCCAGCATTGGCGAGTGTGCAAGGGTGCAAGGGCAAGTTATGCCCATTGGGTTTGGATATGTCAGATTCGCAGGCCTGGTTTATCAACCCCTC
>CAKZOY010000195.1 GCA_937138275.1 uncultured Chloroflexota bacterium | reverse complement strand
GTAATCCAAATGGGCTTTTTGTCAAGGCGAGATCATTGCGGCTTGCGCAGCAAATCCCTTTCGGGGAGCAGCGTGCCTGCGAAGTCAAGGAGAAAGTGGGGTTGTGGGGGCGGCAAAGCCACCCCCACAACCCCACACCCCACCCCTTTCCCATGGGGTGAATTGCTGCGCAAGCCCATTGAGGTTCGGACTGGAGTTGGGACAGGGTGTTTTTGGCTAATTCTCACCAGCGATTGTAAGGGAGGGTATGATACCATAAGCGCTAACTTAAGGCGGCAAGAAGGGCAAAATGGCCGTTAGCCGGAGGCTGAAACCCTTGCGCTCCGTGGCTGACTACGAACAGCCCCCGGTGTAGGGCTTGCATGGGTAGTTTTTTTCATCCCCCAGCGAGCGAGAGGTAAAAAGAAGATTTTTTGATTGGGCGGCGAAGCCGCCCAATCAAAAAATCTATTTCTTCCCCGCGTTGTCGGGAGCGATATCGCGCTCTCGCCTGACCGTAAACGGTCAGGCTAAGCCTCAAAAGGGCGCTTAAGCGCCCTTTTCCCCTCAGCCCCGCCGTTCACGGCGGGGCGAGGAGGGCTGCCCCAAAAACCTACCCATACGAGGGTGCAGGGGTGGGTTTCAAACCCATCCATAGGGCGGGTTCGAAGCCCGCCCCTACGGCCCGACGGTTTCGCGTCGGGCGGGGCGCGACCAGATACCCACCCAACCGCTTAAGTTTGCGCCTATGGGGTATGATACCCGCCCCTACGTCGGGCTCTGGGGCATTTCGGATGCCCCAAGGGGTATCCCTACCGCGCCAAGCGTCGGCCTGCGCCGACGCTTTTTCCCGGTCGGCGAAGGCTGACCGTCGGCTGGAGGTCCCCAGAGGCGACTTCTGTCGCTGTTTTGGGTAGGCGAGAGGGCGCAGTGCCGCCCCCGCTGAACGTTTTGGGCTGATTTTTTGCGTTGAGCGGCGAAGCCGCCCCCACAACCTCCACCCTCTCGTCCCTTCCTTGCACAGGGTGCATTGCCACGCAAGGCCGGACTGACTTCAGTATCTGCTGTTTTAGTATCTTTTAAATATAACCGGTAGGTATATGCGCCGGGTCTCACCCAATACGGCGAACAGGGAGAAGGAGGCCACTCTTGCAGTCACCCGGTTGCGCTCCTTATCCACCCAACTCTCCTTTTGTACCCACTGACCGTTGCCCCAGCGATACAGCCCCAGCGTGCTCTCCACCACTGGCCCTCTTTGCATATCTGTGTACTCAATGGTAATCGTAAAGGTCTGACCTAGAGCCGGCTGGGCCGGTTCACCGGTATCGGCGTAGATCGCCTCCACGCGGAAGAATTTATCTATATCGGCCAGGACGCCCGTTGACGGTATACCACTCCTGGGCAGGGCCGTATGGGTGATGATAACGGTGTCTGTAAAGACCCCTGAGGGGAAGTTGTAGTAGATCCGATCAGCGTAAGCGTTCAATGTATCTCCCGCTGGAGAGATGATACCAGAAACGGGAGTGTAACGGTATTGAAAGATGACCAGACCGTCGTTCCCTGTGGCTACATAGATAGTGTTTCCAGAGACAACGACGTCCCGAGCGTCGTGCAAATTATGGGCTCCCACCTCCACAGGATTCGCTGGATTGGAGATATCTATCATCCGCAGTCCAGCAGGACCATCGGCGAGGTATACATACTGACCAGACGCAAAGACCCCCCAGGCATACCCATAGGTTCTGTAGTTGCTGACCACAGAGGGGGAGACCGGATTAGAGACGTTGACCACCCATAAACCGTCATCGCCGCCAGCAACGTAGGCATACAGACCGGTAACGAAAACGTCGTATGCGGTCACCGATACCGTCGCTTGCGGGTCGGGTTGTGCCGGATCAGAGACATCCACGATATGCAACCCGCCCTGGGAGTCTGCCACATACGCGTAGTCCCCGGAGACGAAAACCCGCACGGCACTCCCTGGGGTACCATACTCTCCTGCAAGCACGGGTTGGGTAGGGGTAAGCACGTCTATTATCTGTAGCCCTTTGCCACCATCTGCTACATAGGCGTACCGTCCGGACACAAACACGTCCAGCGCCGCTCCGGAAGTGCTATAATAGCCGACCTCGGTGGGAGTGGACGGGTCCGAGATATCTATCACTCGCAAACCGCCAACGAAATAACCGTCCGCCAGATATGCATGCGTTCCAGAGATTGCCAGCCCCCAGGTCGCTCCTGGAGTATCCCAGGAGCCCAGTGGAGTTGGGTTCAGCGGATCCGAAACATCGGCGATGAGCAAGCCCCGAGCATCACTGGCAAGATAAAGATACGGGTCGGCTACAGCAATCCCAAATCCTTTCCACCGACGGTCCGTCACCGTGCCTTCAATAAGGATGCCCACCGGATCGGAAACGTTGATTATTTCTACCCCGCGATCCCCGACGGCAATGTAGAGATGCTGGCCCGAAACAAAGAGAGACTCCCCAGGTTGCGGAACGACGAGCGAGGCTACCCATTTGGGGTGGGTTGGGTTGGAAACGTCCAGGATTTGCAGAGGGGACGAAGCAATATAGGCATAATGGCCGGAGATGAAAATGTCCCCACCGCCGCGAAGGAGTTGGTATGTTCCCACTATTTCGGGATCGTTGGGTTCGGAGATGTCTATAACTACCGTTGTTGCCCCTCTCTGCACATAGATGTAATCTCCCGCGATGAAGAGATGGGAGGTCCAGCCTGGAGGCAAATCGCAAAAACTCACCTGAGAAGGATTTCCGGGGTTCGAAACATCCACTACTCGCAGAATCCCACCATCCACCAGATACGCGTGCGAGCCGGACACAGCGATATCGTAGAGCGAATTGGTAGAGAAGGTTCCCCTGACTTGCGGACTGGACGGAGTGGAAACCTCTACAATATACATATTATTAAAATCACCTACATAGACGTACGTTCCGGAAACTGCGATACTGCTGAGAAACCCACCTGGGGAAACGGACCCCACCACTACGGGATGGGTGGGGGTGGAGATGTCCACAATGCTCAAATCCCGTCCGCCCACTACGTACGCGTAGGTGACGGAGACAAACACATCGGTGGCATTAAGGTCCGCCGTCCCAACCGGTGAGGGTTGGTCCGGGTCGGTGACGTCCAGTATATGAAGTCCCTCATTCTCGTCAGCCACATACGCATAATTCCCAGAGACGAAAATGCCCCTGGCGAATCCGGGAGTGTCGTAGAATCCCACCCACTCCGGGCCCACGGGATCAGAAATATCCAGAATGTGCAGACCAGCATCTCTCCCGGCGAGGTAGGCGCGGTTTCCCTCTGCCACTATCTTCAGGGTGGTATCGGAGTTCGTATTATATACGTTCTCGCCCACGGGCCGGGCCGGGTCCGAAACGTTCACCACGATCAGCCCGACATCCCCGTTGGCAACATAGGCGTACGGTCCGGCTGCGATGACGTCAGAATGGAATCCTGAAGGGTCGCTGTAAGTGGCGATCAGGGAGGGGCGGGATGGTTGGGAAATATTCACAATCTGTAGACCGGCATATCCATCCGCCACATACGCGCGAGAGTCGAGAGCGAAGATGCCAACCGCATTGCCAGGTGTATCGTACACACCGATCCTAGCAGGATGAGCAGGGTTGGTAATATCCACCACTTGCAACCCTTCCGTACCGTCAGCAATATAGGCGTAATTCCCGGAAATGAAAACTCGCCAGGCATAGCCGGGCGTATCGTACGATCCTCGTGGGGTCGGATAAGTCGGATCAGAGATATCCACTACCCAGAACCCCCCGGTCCCGGCTGTCACATATGCATATCGCCCGGAGACCAGGACATCCGTGGGGTTGGCAATGTTCCAGCGGCTTACTATGAAGGGATCTTCGGGATCGGATATGTTTACCACCAGCAGGCCAACATCGCCAGCGGCAATATAAGCGTACGGAGGGACGACGTAAATATCGTTGATCCAACCGGGGAGCATCTTGTTACAT
>CAKZOY010000194.1 GCA_937138275.1 uncultured Chloroflexota bacterium | reverse complement strand
CCGGCTCGTGGTATCCAGGACGCTATTTTCATGCTTATGGTGCCCTTGGGGGCATGTTAAACTGCGGTAAAAAATAGGATCAGGTATTACACCGGGACCGGAAACGCTCCAGGAGGACCAGGAGAGCGTATAAGGGGAGCACCCGTTGACGGCGCCAGCGCCAGGGCTGGCGGATCAGCCGGTAGAGCCACTCCAGCCCTACCCGGCGCATCCAGCGGGGCGCGCGGGGAACGACCCCGGCGATGTAGTCAAACGCGCCACCCACCCCCGCACCCACCCGGGCGCCCGTGCGGGCCAGGTTTCGGGCCAGCCAGAGGTCCTGGGCCGGTGCCCCGTAGGCTACCAGAAGGATGTCGGCGCCCGCTTCCCGTACCCGGTGGACGATTTCCTCTTCCTCTTCTGCCCTGGGGCTTCCCGCATAGGTCCCTGCGACGATCAGGCCGGGATTTCGGGAACGGAGGACCTCGGCAGCCCGTTCGGCCACGCCGGGAGCGGCACCCAGGAGGAAGAGACGCCAGCCCTCTTCGGCTGCCCGCGCCGCCAACCTCTCTACAAGGTCCACGCCTGCAACCCGTTCCCGAAGCGGTCTTCCCAGATAGCGGGCTGCCAGGGTGATCCCCACCCCGTCGGGCAGGCAGAGGTCGGCGTTTCCCAGCACGGCCCGAAATGCCGGGTCGCGCCGCGCCGCCATCACAAATTCCGGGTTGACGGTGGCAATCTGATGAGCGCCGCCTTCGGTCATCCAGGCGGCGACCCGATCCAGAGTTTCGTTCAGGGTGACGTCGTGGATGGGAATACCCAGAATGCGCAGGGCAGGACGGAGTACCATTCGGAAAACCCCCGCACTTTACGTGAGGTTCTCAATTACCCGAAGAACGGTACGGGCGCACCGTTCCCAGGAAAATCGCCGGATGTTGGCAAAGCCCCGTTCTATCAGGTCGCGGCGCAGTTCCGGGTCACCCTCCAGGCGGGCCATCGCGTCGGCCAGGGCGTGGACGTCGTCCGGCGGCACCTGCAGCGCACTATCTCCGGCGACCTCCGGCAAACTGGATGTGCTGGAGCAGATGACAGGACAGCCGCAGGCCTGAGCCTCCAGGATTGGCAGGCCGAAGCCTTCGTAGAGGGACGGGAAGACGAACGCCAGCGCACCGCTCAGAAGGGGAGCGCGGTCCTCAATAGGGATATATCCCGTGAACAGGACGCGCCCTTCCAGCCCCAGGCGCCGGACCAGAGGGACCA
>CAKZOY010000193.1 GCA_937138275.1 uncultured Chloroflexota bacterium | reverse complement strand
CCGACTACCGACTAACCCCTACCGACTACCGACTAACCCCTACCGACTACCGACTAACCCCTACCGACTACCGACTACCCCCTACCGACTATTTTCCATACGCGGGCTAGTTCCCCAATATCGGCGAATACCAGGTCGGGGCGCAGGGGGGAACGGGCCAGGTCCTTTGCCGTACTGATTCCGGAGAGAACCATAATCGTCGTCAGGCCGGCGCGACGACCGCCGAGAATGTCCGTATCCAGCCGGTCCCCCAGCGCGGCGGTGGTCTCCGGGACCGCGGCCATCCGCGCCATCGCCGCGCGGTAGAGCCAGGGTTCCGGTTTGCCGATGACGGTCGGCTTCACCCCCGTGGTCAACTCCAGGACGGCGAGGGTGGACCCGTTGCCGGGCACCAGTCCCTCCGGAGTCGGGTAGGTAGTGTCGGGGTTGGTGCCGATGAGGACGGCGCCCCGCTGGATGAGGAGCGACGCCGTCGCCAGTTTCTGCCAGGAGAGTTCCCGATCCCATCCCACCACCACGTATCGGGCGTCCTCCTCGGTGAGCACGAATCCTTTTTCGGTCAGGGCATGCCGGACGCCGCTCCCGCCGATGGCGTAGACGGGGGTGCCGGGAGGGGCCAGCGAGGCCAGATAATCGGCTGTCGCCTGGGCGGACGTAAGAACGGTCTCCAGCGGGACTTCCACCCCAAACCTGCGCAGTTTCTGCTGATACTCGTCGGGCCGCTTACCGGCGTTGTTCGTCGCCAGGACAAAGCGGATGTCCCGTTCCCGCAACGTGGCGAAGAAATCCACCAGGCCGGGCATGGGCTGATCTGCCCGCCAGAGCACGCCGTCCATATCAATGATCAGGTGCCGGATGCGGGAGAGGACCTCCGCCGGTTCCGGTGGGCGCGCCCGCTCCCGCAATCGGTGGTAGTCCTCGGGGGTATCTATGTCGGTCAGGACTGCGGGGTCGTCCACTTCCACCGTCGCTACGGCGTCGGGATGGCGGAGGATGAGCGCCCGTCCGCCCTGATCCCCGGTCACTGCAGCCAGTTCGCGGAAGAGGGGGCGGGCGAAGAGCACCGGCGAGGCACACCGTCCTTCCCGCGCCGGGCAGACAATGAGGGCGCCCGTCTCCCGGAAACGGGCCACCAGACGCCGCAGGAGGTCGGGGGAGACCAGGGGCTGGTCGCACTGGAGGAAGAGGGCCGCGTCGGTTTCGGGGGGGAGAAGGGCGAGGCCGGCCTGGACGGATGTGCTGAGCCCCTCCTCCCAGCGCCAGTTTACGGCGATCTGGACGGGACGTCCGGTCAGGGCAGCCTGGACGTCCGCCGCGGCGCATCCCAGGACGACGACCACGGGCCGGAGATCGGCGGAGAGCGCCCCATCGGCGACGTGGGCGACGAGGGGGACACCGTTCCAGTCCAGGAGTTGTTTGGGCTGGCCGAAACGGGTGGAGCCCCCGGCGGCGAGGATGACCCCGGCGACGGTCGTCATTCCCATACCTCCAGGACGGGATCGGGCAGGCGCAGATTGGCCAGGACAACCCGGCGGATGCGCTTGCCCAGGAGCAGTTGGCGGGCGATGCCGGTCGCTTCGGGCCGGGGCTGGGGTTCTATCTGGGTGAGTAGGGCGATGGCAGCGGCCCGGGTTGGGATAGACTTTAGCCCACCGTAAGCGTGCCCCATCAGCCCGGCGACCATATCCGGGGTGATGGGAGTACCCGGAGGAACTCGTAGCAGCGCAGCAGCCCGTTCGGGCCGGTGGACGATCTGGTCGTTTAATGGGCGTCCCAGCGCGGCGATACTGCCCATGATGACCACCCGGTGAGCGCCGGATGGGACAGCCGGTTCGTGGTCGGCGGGGGCTTTCAGGGCTCGCCCTTTCGCCCCGTCGGCCTCCACCAGCCAGGTGACGCCGGGCAGGCGGCGGGCCAGGTCGGTGACGACTTCCGGTTTCAGGCCTTTCAGTTTCCACGGGGTGGCGGGGTAGGGGCATCGGGCGGCCATCTGGGGATCGCCTTCTTCGTCCATCTGGGCGGCCAGGATGATAGCGCGCCAGCGTGTCAGCAGCAGCGCGATCAGCGCCGGATCGGGAGAGGGGTCCAGCAGGAGCGGGGCCCGGCGCGGCTTGAAAATATGGGTCGTGGTGGCGAAAACTGCCCGTTCACCCCGACCGGCAAGAGCGCGCAGCAGAAGCCAGATGGTCGTCGTCTTCCCTCCGGCTCCGACAAAGGCTACCAGTTCCCCGGAGTTCAATCCCAGTGCGGTCAGTAGTTCCATACAGGCTCTATTGTAGCAGAAGTTCCGGCAGATGCAACGGGAGAGTGCAGAGGGCTTGTGCAGCAAATCGTTTCGGGGGAGCGGTGCGCCTGTGAAAAAGAGAGTGGGGTTTGCAGGCGGCCCTCCTCGCCCCGCCATGAACGGCGGGGCTGAGGGGAAAAGGGTGTTTCAGCGTAACTACATTGACAATGGCAGATTCTAAATTATAATGACAAATTATGCGCTAAAAGTATAAATGGTATTACCCAAT
>CAKZOY010000192.1 GCA_937138275.1 uncultured Chloroflexota bacterium | reverse complement strand
GATTCCCTTTATCCCCCTCACCCCCTTGCCCCCCTCTCCCCCTTGCCCTGACGGGCGGGGGAGAGGGGGGAAGAAAGGGGTTTTTGGGGCGGCGGCTTCGCCGCCGCCCCAAAAACCCCATTTCCATCCCCTCCCCGTGCGGCTGTAGATTCTCTCAATGTCAAGTTCAGATAAGAGGTTCAGACATAAGTTCGGACAAGAGGGGAACTTCCAGCCCGTCTACGTGGATGAGCCGTCGGTGGAGGACACCATCAGCATCCTGCGCGGGCTGAAGGAGCGGTACGAGGTCCATCACGGCGTGCGCATCCAGGACGCCGCCTGTATCGCCGCATCCGTCCTCAGCCACCGCTACATCGCCGACCGGCATCTGCCCGACAAGGCGATTGACCTGATTGACGAGGCGGCCTCCCGCCTGCGGATGGAGATTGACTCCAAGCCTGCCGAACTGGACGAGATAGATCGGCGCGTTATGCAACTGGAGATTGAGCGGGAGGCGCTGCGGAAGGAGACGGACGAAGCCAGCCGGGAGCGGTTGCAGAAGTTGGAGAAAGAACTGGCCGACCTGCGGGAGGAGAGCGACCGCCTGCGCGCCCGATGGGAGCAGGAGAAGGCCGCCATCCAGGCCCTGCGGGAGACCAAGGAGCGGATTGAGCAGGTGCGCCACCAGATAGAGGAGACCCAGCGCGCGCTGGACTACGCCCGCGCCTCGGAACTCCAGTACGGCGTCCTGATGGAACTGGAGCGCCAGCGGCGGGAGCAGGAGCAGCGATTGAAGCAACTCCAGAGCGACCGGCCGTTGCTGAAAGAAGAGGTCGGGCCGGAGGACGTCGCCCGAGTGGTGGCGGAGTGGACCGGCATCCCGGTCACCAGACTGCTGGAGGGGGAACTGGAGAAACTGCTCCGGATGGAGGAGGCACTCCACCAGCGGGTGGTCGGGCAGGACGAGGCCGTGCGGGCCGTCGCCAACGCGGTCCGGCGGGCGCGGGCGGGACTCCAGGACCCCAACCGGCCCATCGGCTCCTTCATCTTCCTGGGCCCGACGGGCGTCGGCAAGACGGAACTGGCGCGCGCCCTGGCGGAGTTCCTCTTTGACACCGAGGAGGCGATGGTCCGCATTGATATGAGCGAATACCAGGAGCGGCACACCGTCTCCCGGCTCATCGGCGCGCCGCCGGGCTACGTGGGCTACGAGGAGGGCGGCCAACTGACCGAGGCGGTCCGCCGTCGGCCCTACAGCGTCGTCCTGTTTGACGAGATAGAGAAGGCCCACCCGGAGGTCTTCAACACGCTCCTGCAACTGCTGGACGAGGGCCGCCTGACCGACGGCCATGGCCGGACGGTGGACTTCCGCCACACCATCGTCATTATGACCAGCAACATCGGCAGCCGCTGGATCAAGGAACTGGGCGTGGAGGCGGCCCGCGAGCGGGTGATGGAGGAACTGGACCGGACATTCCGGCCGGAGTTCCTCAACCGCATTGACGAAATCATCCTTTTCCACAGCCTGACGCGGGACGACCTGCGGCGGATCGTGGACATCCAGATGGGGCGGCTGCGGAACCTGCTGGCCCAGAAGCAGATGGGGCTGGAGTGGACGGAGGGTCTGCGGGACTATCTGGCCGAGGTGGGCTACGACCCGGTCTTCGGCGCGCGCCCGCTGAAACGGATGATCCAGCGGGAGGTGCAGGACCCGCTGGCGCTGGCAATCCTGCGCGGCGAGTTCCGCGAGGGCGACACGGTGCGGGTGGACGCCCGCAACGGCCGGGTGGTATTTGCGAAATAGCCGTTTGGGCAAACGCTTTGCCTTCGCACAACCGGGGACGGGCTTTCAATGCCCGTCCCCAATTTCTTCACTTGCCTAAAGCCCAAAGGCGGTGTAATATGGAATAAGCCAGCCGAAC
>CAKZOY010000191.1 GCA_937138275.1 uncultured Chloroflexota bacterium | reverse complement strand
GAATTGGGTAATACCATTTATACTTTTAACGCATAGTTTGTCATTATAATTTAGAATCTGCCATTGTCAACTTACAACCCCATTGCCGCCCAATATGCCCGCGCCATCGTCTCCATATCCAGGGCGATCCCCGCCAGCGGCCCGGCCTCCTGAGGCGGATCGCCCCGCTCCCGCCCCGGCAGCGGGAACTCCCGCGGCAGCCCGTGGCGTTCGTTGAAGGCATGCCGCAGCCGCTGGATGGCCTTGCCCGCTTCCAGGAATTCCCGTTCCGTCATCCCCCAGCCGGTCGCTGCGTTCAGCCACTCCAGAAACGGCGGTTCGCCCATATAGAGCGCGAACTGGCACAGGCCCAGACTGTCATAGGCGCGCAGGAGGGCCATGCCGACCGCTATCGTTCGCCCTTTGGCCTCGTAATCGTACCGACCGCTGGGGCGGAACCCCTCCAGGGCGAAGTAGGGGGTGAAGGCCGGAACGTCCACCTCCCCGGCAAGGGTGGACGTGTGACGGCCCGGGGCCGGGTCCACCTGGTAGCCCAGGGCGACCCCCGGCTCGTAGAGGCCCCGATGCATGGGCAATTCCTGACCTCCGGTATGCATTGCCGCTTCCCGGGCTTCCGGCCCCAACCGTTCGGCCGCCCGCCGAACCCCATCCGCCAGCCACTCCCCCAGGCCCGGTTCTCTCCGGGCGATGCGCTCGGTGAGGGCCACAATCGCCTCTCCGTTTCCCCAACTCAGGGGCAGTTCCTCCGCCAGGTCCGGTGGCAGCCATCCCCGCTCTCGGCATTCTATGGCGAAGGCAACCGCCACTCCGGTAGAGATAGTGTCCAGCCCCATCCGGTTGCAGATGCGGTTGCAGCGCATCACCACTTCCAGGTCGGCGTTCAGGAGCAGGGGGCCGAAAGAGGCCAGCGTCTCGTACTCTGGCTTGTGGTCAGTATCGCCGTCGGGCAGGCGGACGATGCCCCCGCAGGCCACCGGACAGAAGGAGCAACCGTACCCCCGAACTTTGGGGCGGATGACCGCCTCGTCGCTCAATTGAGATGACAGCCGGAGGGGAAAGTCCCGGTAGCCGATGCCGCTCCAGTTGCGGACGGGGGTATCCCCCAGTTCCACCAGCGCCGCCGTCCCCGCCGCAGTGCCGTAGAGCCGGTACGTGTCTATCATCATTCGGGTTGGCCCGCCGCTAACACGGGCGCGCAGACGGCGCATAATGGGCAGGATGCGCACCAGGAAACCGCCGATGCGGGACGTCCAGGGTGAGAGTTTGCGGCGGAAGAGTTGGCGGTACCGGTCGGTGGTCGCTTTGAACCGCTCCGGGTCGGCCAGCGGCGGGCGTTTCTTCCCCCGCGCGGCGACCGCCTTGAGGTTCTTCGCCCCCATCACCGCGCCCAGGCCGCACCGTCCGGCCGCCCGTCCGTCGTCGTTGATGATCGCCGCCATCAGCGACCGTTTCTCTCCCGCCGGTCCGATGCAGGCGACGCGCACATCCCGCCCGGCCGCCTGGCGGATGGCCTCTTCGGTCTGGCGGGTGTCCAGCCCCCACAGGTCGGATGCGTCCCGGATTTCGGCCCGTTCTTCGTCTATGTACAGGTAGACGGGTCGGTCGGCCCGGCCGGTGATGAAGACGCCGTCGTAGCCTGCTCCCCGGAGCGCGGGACCGAAGTTCCCCCCGCAGTTGGAGTCCCCCCAGGCGCCGGTGAGGGGGGAGCGGGCGCAGACCATAAAGCGCCCGCCGAAGAGCGCGCCGCTGCTGGTGAGCAGGCCCGGCACAAACCCGATGACGTTTTCCGGCCCCAGCGGGTCCGCTCCCGGCGGGATGCGCTCATAGAGTACGTACACCCCCATGCCGTACCCGCCCAGATAGCGGCGGTAGACCTCTTCGGGAGGTGTCTCCACGGTAATCTCGCCGGTGGAAAGGTTGACGAAGAGTATTTTTCCCCAGTAACCGTTGGGCATCGTACCTCCTTGTAACTATATTGACAATGGCAGATTCTAAATTATAATGACAAACTATGCGTTAAAAGTATAAATGGTATTATCCAATTCGG
>CAKZOY010000190.1 GCA_937138275.1 uncultured Chloroflexota bacterium | reverse complement strand
CCCCCTTGTGCAAATGCACCAGGTGTGATAGCATAAAGCATGCTTCCGTCAATCGGGAACGGTCAAACTTCCCCTAGAGGAGCGAATCACGATGCTGGCTATTATCATTGCGTTATTGATCCTAGATTTCGCCCTCACCAGCGCGATATCCTGGCTGAACCTGGCGTACCTGAAACGGCGGGCAGCAGACCCTCCGCCGGAATGGGCAGCAAGGCTGGATACCTCCCGCTTCCCCCAGATGGTCGCCTATCGGGAGGCCCACACGCGCCTGGCCCAGTGGGCCCGTCTGGCCGACCTGATCCTGCTGCTGGTCATCCTCCTGAGCGGCCTCCTGCCGGTCCTGGCCCGCTGGGCGGCCGGGCTACCTGTAGGGCAGATATGGCAGGGGCTGGCGGTGATCGCCGTCCTGGGAGCGATCCAGTACGCAGCAGGCCTCCCCTGGGAAATCCTCTCCGACTTCGGCGTGGAGCGGAAGTTCGGCTTCAGCACCATCACCTGGAAGACGTGGCTCACCGATCAGGTCAAGAGCATCTTGCTCACTGCTGTCCTGGGTGCCCCGCTGGTCGCCGGGGTGCTCTTTCTCATCGGACAGTTAGGGGGAAACTGGTGGCTGCCGGCCTGGGGGCTGGTCGTCCTCTTCCAGTTGTTTGTGGCCTGGATCGCCCCGCTGGTCATCTTCCCGCTATTCAACAAGTTTGAGCCGCTCAAAAACGAGGCGCTGCGGGATGAGGTCTTCGCCCTGGCCCGCAAGGCGAATTTCCCCCTGGGCGGCGTCTTTCAGGTCAACGCCTCCCTGCGCAGCACCCACTCCAACGCCTACTTTGCCGGCTTCGGCAAGAGCCGCCGCATCGCCCTCTTCGACACGTTGCTGGAGCAACTCTCCCCCGCCGAAATTCTGGCCGTCCTGGCCCACGAGATCGGCCACTGGAAGAAGAAACACATCCCCAAATCCCTGGCCGCGGGCGTTCTCCTTTCCGGGGTCGGGATGGCGCTCCTGGCCTGGGTACTGGCCCTGCCTTGGCTCTACCGGGCCGTCGGGATGGAGGACCTGTACCGGGCCGTAGGCCCCGTTGGACCGGTGGCGGTGGTGGGGCTCTATGTGGCGGGGATGCTCTTCTCCCCGTTGGGGCTGCTCCTGGGGCCGGTCGCCAACTGGATTTCCCGCCGCCGGGAGTACGAGGCGGACGCCTACTCGCTGGAACTCTACGACCACCCAGCAGCCCTGGAGGAGGGGCTCATCCGCCTGAGCGAAAAGAACCTGGCGAATCTCTTCCCCCACCCGCTGGCGGTCATCTTCTACCACTCCCATCCGCCCCTGCTGGACCGGGTAGAGGCGATCCGCCGCCGGGTCGCCGCGCGCGCCGCCGCGCCGTCAGAGGACACTTTATAGCAACGAATTTCACGAATTACACTAATTGGTGAAATTCGTGTAATTCGTTGCTAAACTTTATTCCCCGAAGACTAGCGCTGTGAAGGCGTAGAGGGTTGCTCCTTCCCGCCAGCACCCGTCGGCAAGACCTGCCTTCCGGCACAGCCCGTCCAGAAACGCCTCCCGGTCCCATCCCTCCTCCACCGCGACCTGGGGGAGGAGCAACCCCTGACGGCCGTCTTTCAGGATGAGCAGGCCGTGGGTGCCCACCTCCACCTGCGAGGGGTCGGTCAGGCGGCGGAAGGGGGAAAGGACGGAAATCTCTATGGTGACCGCGCCCAGTTCCTCCCGCGTCAGGGGCGGGAAGCGCGGGTCTTCGGTGGCCGCGGCCACTGCCATCTCCTGCACGGTCCGGTAGAGGGGACTGTCGGCGCGGAGGTGACCGATGCAGCCGCGCAATTCTCCATCCTTCCGGAGCGTCACAAAAGCCCCCGACGGCCGCAGAAGGTGCGGGTCGTCGGTTTCGTAGGACGGGATGGTCCCCTTCTCCAGATGCTCCTCCAGCGTCCGACGGGCCAGTTCCAGGAGCGCCTGCTGGCGCGCAGGCGTCAGATCGGGCGGGGTGTAGCGCCAGAACATCACCGCGCCGTAGCCCACCACCTGGCTGGGGTCGCCGTAGGGAGAGTCGGCGGAATTGGCGTAGCGAAGGACGGAAACCGTATCCGCTCCCAGCCCGGCGGCGACCCGCATCGCCACAAGGATCGGCCCCTCCCCGCAGGCACAGGTGACCAGTCCGGGGACGTTCCGCGCCATCATCGCGGCGACCGTCTGCCGGACCTGTGCCGGGTCTCCTGTCTCTATCGCGGCCAGGATCGCGCCATCCACCCGGATGGCGTCCTCCCGGCGGGGGTAGTGGGAGAGGTCCGAGGAGGCGACTACCACTGCGCGGCGGCCGGGCAGAGATTGCAACAGGGCATCGCTCAGAACCTGGACGGTAGTTTCGTCGTCGGAGCCCATCAGGATGGGTACGATCCGGCATCGGGGGCAGACCCGCTGCAGGAACGGAAGTTCTATCTCTATGGGATGCTCCCCGTCGTGGGCGGCGGGGTCAAAGGTGATGCGCGGGTCGGCCTGGATGAGGGCCCGGGCCAGGTCGGCGTCCACCGGCACTACCCCCAGCGGGGTCTCAAATCCTCCCTCCGCCCAGACCGATATGGGGGCCGACAGCGGCATCTGATGGTCGGAGGCGATGATGACGGCGACGTCGTACTCGCCGCGGGTCAGTTGGCGGAAGCCCGCCGCGGCCACCAGGCCGGAGTAGACGTACCCGGCGTGGGGGACGAGGAGGGCGATCGGCGCGCCGTCCACCGCCGGTTCTGCCCCGAGCATCTCGTCTATCATCCCGGCCAGTTCCTGGGGGTCGGCGGGGTACCAGGAGCCGGCGATGGCGGACGGGCGGATGCGGCCGGTCGGCGAGGAGGCAGCAGGGGAAGCCACAGTCGGCGGCACCTGCGCTGGCGGGGGGGACGGTGGCGCGCAGGCCGTCAGGATCAGGGCCACAAGCGCGGCCAGAGTTGGACCCGCTTTCCTGCTCAGAAAATTGTGCTGGCGGGTCGTGAAAATGGGTATCTTCATTTGTCATTCCCCCCGATGTAGGACGGTTTAACAACAGGTATCCCCATTTTACCACAAGGATATCCGGAGGGAGAAGTCCTGGGGATGCGCATTTCGGAGTGCCCGCGCCCCCTTCGCCCATGGGGTATCAGCCCTGTTGCTTTGTCTGTGGGGAGAACCGAATTTTGCGTCCCTCAGGCTGTTTGCCTTCTCCCCCGTTCATGATACAATATATCTGCGGTCCATCCCTGCTGCGCGATCGCTCGTATGGGAAAAGGTCTGCGCGGGAGTGCCTGGTTTTTCCGGTTGTGGATTTTCCTCACTGTGGGGTACCGGATGATGCGGTTGCCCCTCCTGAACGGCTACATAGCGCCGGGTGACTACAAGTACCCGGCGCTTTTTTACTTTCCCAATCCCTTACAAGGAGGTATGAGATAATGAACTTCAACTTTAGCCTGGACCGGCAAATTCCTGTGCTGGACTGGACCCCTCACCTTGCCGCTCGTGCAAAACAGATGAAAAGTTCCGCGATTCGGGAACTATTGAAACTGACTGAGCAGCCCGATGTTATCTCTTTTGCCGGAGGGTTACCGGCGCCGGAGTTCTTCCCTCTGCGAGAGATTGAAGAGGCGTGCCGTTACGTTGTTCAGAACGAAGGCGCACGGGCACTTCAGTACAGCAGCACCGAAGGCTATCTCCCGCTTCGGGAATGGCTGGCGGTCAGTATGCACAAATACGGCGTCCCCGCTGTGCCTAATAACGTTCTGATTACGTGCGGGTCCCAGCAAGGGCTGGACCTTATCGGCAAGGTCTTCCTGGAGCCGGGGGACTATGTGATCACCGAGCGGCCCACTTACCTGGGCGCGATCCAGGCCTGGAATGCCTACGGCGCCCGATTCCGCACCGTCTCCCTGGACGATGACGGGATGGTGGTGGATGAAATTGAAGAAGCGTACCGGGATATTGTGGCGGAAACGGGGCGCCCTCCCAAGTTCATCTACGTCCTGCCCAACTTCCACAACCCGGCGGGCGTGACCCTCTCCCTGGAGCGCCGGGAGAAACTGGCCGAAATCGCTACTCGCCTGAATTTGCCGGTTGTGGAGGATGACCCCTACGGTCAGTTGCGCTTTGAGGGCGAGGATATCCCGCCGATCTGCACTTTTATCCCGGAGCGCACCATCTATATGAGCACATTTTCCAAGACCCTCACGCCGGGACTCCGCCTGGGGTGGCTGGTCTGTCCGGAGGTCCTGATGCGGCAGTTCGTGATGGCCAAACAGGGGACAGACCTGCATACCGGCACGTTTGTCCAGTATGTGGCCAATGATATCTGTCAGCGGGGCTTCATCAAACCCCACGTCCAGCGGCTGCGGCGGTACTATAAAGAACGCCGGGACACGATGCTGGAAGCGCTGGCCGAATTCTGGCCGGATGGGTGTTCCTGGACTCATCCCCAGGGCGGGCTTTTCCTCTGGGCGCGCGTGCCGGACTCCATTCACACCACCGAGTTTCTGCGCTGCGCCCTGGAAGAGAAGGTCGCCTACGTTCCCGGGGAGAACTTTTATCCCAATGGCGACGGCGGTTTCAGTGCGATGCGGCTCAACTTCTCCTTCTCTCCGCCGGATGTGATTGTGGAGGGTATCCGGCGATTGGGCAATGCGCTGAAAAAAGCGCTCTCGTAGAATTGCCCCTGGCTCATGTTCAGTGGTGCACTTTCTCAAGGATACTTTCACCTCACTCTCTGCCCCCTCCCCGTTGCGGCATTCGCCGCACGGGGAGGAGAGGGCAAGGACAAGCCTTGCCCTTACAGGAGAGGGCGCTTTGCGCCGGGCGACCGCCTGCGCGGTCGCTCCGGTGGCGTCCACGGAGGTGGACGCCCGGCTACAAGCCCCCCAGGGGCGATTTTTGTAAATGGACAAATTATTCCAACAGTACCAGGAATCACCTGTTGGCGGATATGAGCGCCCCCTCATCCCCCCAGCCCCCTTCTCCCCCGCCGCGGCGGGGGAGAAGGGGGAGAAAAATAAAGGTTTTGGCGCTGGCGGCCGAAGGCCGCCAGCTTGAGGCTTAGCCTGACCGTTTACGGTCAGGCGAAAGCGCAATATCGTCCCCAGCAAAGCGGGGAAGAAATAGATTTTTTGATTGGGCGGCGAAGCCGCCCAATCAAAAAATCTTCTTTTTATCCCTGCTCGCTGGAGGTGAAAAAAACCTACCCATACAGGGCGGGGGGAAGGGCATCACCGCTCTTCATGAGCGACCTGCTGCTGGATGAAAATCCGGCTTTTTCAGCAGCCCCCGACGCGGCGGAGGAGAAGGAGGTCAGGGGATGAGGGGGCGCTAAAGGCCCAGACCCCCGCTTGCACGAAGTCTGAATATGAGCCCTGCCCTTTTTACAAGACTCCTGGAGGTGAAACGAGTGTTCTGGAAAGCCTTCTTATCCACCTTTGGATTGCTCATTCTGGCAGAACTGGGCGATAAAACCCAACTTGCCGTCATCGCTCAGGTGTGTAAATTCAAGCAACCCTGGGCGGTATTTCTGGCTGCGACGCTGGCCCTGGCGATTGTGAGCGGGCTGGGCGTGGCAGTCGGGCAGGGAATCACGACCATCGTTCCGGAGGCCATTCTGCGCAAGGTGGCTGGTGTGGCCTTTGTGATTATGGGCATCCTGATGTGGTTCGGTGTGCTTTAGGGGCGGGGGAGCATCTGCGCAGTTCAGTCCCGCTTATGATCGGTCAGGAGATTTGCGGGGCGGCGAAGCCGCCCCGCAAATCCTTCACCCTTTCTTTGTGGGCGCTTTACCCCCGAGGGGATTGGCAGCACGAGCCCCGATCAGGGCTTGTGCTGCCAATCCATTTTGGGGAACAGCGTGCCCGAGGAGGGGAGAGGGGGGTATGGGGGCGGCGAAGCCGCCCCCACAAACCCCACACCCCACCCTTTTCCCGGGCGGGGTGAATTGCTGCGCAAGCCCGCTCCGCACACATTTGACAATTCACGATAGTTGTGATATTTTAGGCACAACTTTACGGAGGGGTGGGGGATATGCAGAGGGTGCGCGCCGAGAGGCTGGTAGAACGGCTGCAGGAGTTACAGCGGAACACACCGGACGTGGAGGCCTCAGCCCTGGTCAGCGTGGATGGCCTGACCATCGCCTCGGCCCTGCCATCCGGTGTGGAAGAGGATCGGGTATCCGCGATGTCGGCCGCAATGCTCTCCCTGGGGGAGCGTATCGCTGGAGAACTGGGCCGCGGGGGGCTGGACCAGGTGTATGTGAAAGGGGCGAACGGCTACATCCTGCTGTCGGCCGTCGGCACGGACGCCGTTCTGACCGTGATGGCCCGCTCTGCGGCAAAGTTAGGCCTGATCTTTCTGGAAATGCGTCGCGCCGCGGAGGACCTGGAGCGAATGTTGTAGCCGCAAATGCGGCCGCGCCCCGCGCTCAGGAGAAGTGCCTATGCCCAAGTACATTTTCTGCACCGGAGGGGTACTCTCCAGCGTCGGCAAAGGGGTTACGGCAGCCGCCATCGGCCGTGTCCTGAAGTCCCGCGGGTTACGCGTCACCATCCAGAAACTGGACCCTTACCTCAACGTAGACCCCGGTACGATGTCCCCCTACCAGCATGGGGAAGTCTTTGTCACCGACGATGGGGCAGAGACCGACCTGGACCTGGGCCACTATGAACGGTTCATAGACGAGAACCTCACCCGCGCCAGTAACGTCACCGCCGGGCAGGTCTACGCCGAGGTCATCGCTCGCGAACGGCGCGGCGATTACCTGGGCGGCACCATCCAAGTCATTCCCCACATCACCGACGAAATCAAGCGGCGGGTTCGCCTCGTCGGGCAAATCTCCGGCGCCGATGTGGTGATTGTGGAGGTGGGGGGAACGGTGGGCGACATAGAGGGGCAGCCGTTCCTGGAGGCCCTGCGCCAGATGCGGCGGGACGTGGGACGGGAGAACACCCTCTTCGTCCATGTGACGTTCCTCCCCCATATCGGAGCCACAGGGGAACTGAAGACCAAGCCCACCCAGCACAGCGTCCGAGAACTCCGGTCGTTGGGCATCCAGCCGGATATGATCGTCGCCCGGTCCGACTATCCGGTGGGGCGGGGGTTGCTGGAAAAAATTGCCCTTTTCTGCGACGTGGACCTGGAGGCGGTAGTTCCCCTGGTCACCACTCCGGTCCTCTACGAAGTGCCCCTGCTCCTGGAGGAAACGGGCGTGGGGGCCTTTATCGTCCGGAGGCTGGGGCTGGATGTGAGCGCGCCGGACCTTTCCGAATGGCGACAACTGGTGGAGGAGGTCCGTCGCCCCAAACCGGCGCTCCCGGTCGCCATCGTGGGCAAATACGTACAACTGCACGACGCCTATATCAGTGTGCGGGAGGCCCTTCGCCACGCCGCACTGGCTCTGGGATATGATGTGGATATCCGTTGGGTGAACTCAGAGGACCTGGAGAAGGGACGGGCCTGGGAGATGCTGGAAGGGGTGGCGGGGATCGTCGTTCCGGGCGGTTTCGGCTACCGGGGCATTGAGGGGAAAGTCCTGGCTGCCCGCTGGGCGCGCGATCATCAGGTGCCGTATCTGGGCCTGTGTCTGGGGATGCAGGTGATGGTGATTGAGGCCGTCCGGCGCGCGGTGGGCAACGATAGCCCCAACAGCACCGAATTTGATCCCCACACCCCTTATCCGGTGATTGACCTCTTGCCGGAGCAGCGCAGCGTGGTAGACATGGGGGGGACGATGCGCCTGGGGCTTTATCCCTGCCGACTGGTTCCGGGCACCCGCGCGGCCGAGGCCTACGGTGTGCCGGAAGTCCAGGAACGTCACCGGCATCGTTTTGAAGTCAACAACCGATTCCGGGATTTGCTGGAGCAGGGGAACCTGGTCTTCAGCGGGCTTTCCCCCGATGGTCATCTGGTGGAGATCGCAGAGGTCGCCGACCATCCCTTTATGGTGGGAAGTCAGTTCCATCCGGAATTTCGCTCTCGTCCCACCCGTCCCCATCCGCTCTTCCGCGCCTTTATCGCCGCTGCAGTGGAACATTATCGGCGGCGGGGAGCATAGGGCGGGGACGTCCACATCCTGCGACGAAGTGGTTTAAGGAAAGGAGGCATCATGGTCAAGGTTACCTGGTACGGTCATGCCTGCGTTGGTATAGAGGTGGGGCCCCATCGGTTGCTGGTGGACCCCTTCCTCACCGGAAACCCCTTAGCCGCGGCCTCACCCGATGCCCTTCAGCCCAACTTTATCCTGATCTCCCACGGTCATGGCGACCACGTCGGCGACGGCCTGGAGATCGCCCGCCGCACCGGGGCGCTGGTCATCAGCAACTTTGAAATCTGCAATTGGTTCCAGGCCCAGGGCTATGCCAACGTCCACCCCCACCACATCGGCGGCGGCTTTCATTATCCCTTCGGTTATCTGAAACTGACCATCGCCCATCACGGCTCCGCCCTCCCCGATGGCTCTTACGGCGGCAACCCCTGCGGGTTCCTGATCAAAACCGTGGAGGGGCCCCACATCTACCT
>CAKZOY010000189.1 GCA_937138275.1 uncultured Chloroflexota bacterium | reverse complement strand
TGCAATCTGCAATTTGCAATCTGCTTGCAATCTGCAATCTTGAATTCGCTACAGGAGGAACAATGGCCAGTGTAACCTATGATCACGTAACCAAGAAATTCGGGGATGTGATCGCCGTCAACGACTTCACTCTTCAGATTGAGGACAAGGAGTTTATGGTCTTCGTCGGCCCGTCGGGTTGTGGCAAGACGACGGCCCTGCGGCTCCTGGCCGGCCTGGAAGAGCCCACCTCCGGCAACATCTACATCGGCGACCGGCTGGTCAACGACGTCCCCCCGAAAGACCGGGATATCGCTATGGTCTTCCAGTCCTACGCCCTCTACCCGCATATGACCGTCTACGAGAACATGGCCTTCGGTCTGAAACTGCGCAAGACGCCCAAGAAGGAGATTGACCGGCGGGTGCGGGAGGCGGCGCGGATTCTGGGTATTGAGAACCTCCTGAACCGCAAGCCCAAGCAACTCTCCGGTGGTCAGCGGCAGCGGGTAGCCGTCGGGCGGGCGATTGTGCGGGAACCGGCCGTCTTCCTGATGGACGAGCCGCTCTCCAACCTGGACGCCAAACTGCGGGTGCAGGCCCGGGCGGAACTCTCCAAACTCCACCAGCGGCTGGGCACCACCTTCATCTACGTGACCCACGACCAGGTGGAGGCGATGACGATGGGGACGCGCATCGCCGTGATGAACGCGGGCGTCCTCCAGCAGGTGGATACCCCGCAGAACCTGTACGATTATCCGGCAAACGTCTTCGTGGCCGGATTCATCGGCAGCCCGGCGATGAACTTCTTTAACGCTAGACTGGTGGAGTTGGACGGGCAGGTCTGCATAGATACGGGTGACTTCATGGTTGTGATTCCGATGGAGCGGCAGGACATCTACCGTCCGCATCTGGGCAAAGAAATTGTCTTCGGCATCCGCCCTGAGGACCTCCATGACCCCCAGTTCGCTCCGCCGGGTATCCACGGGGCGGCGGTGGAAGCCCGGGTTGCGGTAACCGAGTTGATGGGCAACGAGGTCATCGTCTACCTGGATACCGAGCACTACGAATTCCTGGGCCGCTTTGATCCGCGCACCAGGGCGCGCGTCGGTCAGACCATCCGGGCAGTCTTTGATATGGACCGGATGCACATCTTTGACCGGCAGACGGAGATGGCGATCCGGTAAACATAAAGCGGGCGGTTGGGCCGCCCGCTTTGCGTAAGGGAAGGTTTTTGCGTGGGGTGGCGAAGCCACCCCACGCAAAAACTTCCCCTACATCCCGG
The DNA here is from genome assembly GCA_937138275.1 of uncultured Chloroflexota bacterium. Lineage (GTDB taxonomy): Bacteria > Chloroflexota > Anaerolineae > B4-G1 > DUEL01 > SpSt-77. Next base: position 4,330 of record CAKZOY010000189.1, on the reverse strand, counting down.
CCAGCCGCCTCTTCAGGTAATCAATCGGCAGAACGGGGGTCGGGTCCGCCCCGTTCAGGATCGCCAGGTAGAGGCTGACGTAATCCCCGAAGTGGACCAGCGAGAGCATCTGGGCCAGAAGGCTCTTCCCCCGCGCCCAGATTTCGTCGGGTGCGATCCCCTCCTGCAGTAGCAGTTCCCTTGTCACCTCCCAGCGGGCCTGTACGCGGGGATGGTCCTGCCGGGAGCGAAGCATCACCACGTACACCCGCTCCCGCACCCCGTCGGGCATCCCGTACCCCACCACCGCGTTGTGGTTCAGTTCCGGCATATCCTCCCAGATTCCCCACTGCTTGGCGTTTTCGTTGAACTGTCCCTTCCAGCGCCGGGCGACCGGGGCCAGAAAGCCCGCGCCGTAGACCACCGGTAATTTTCCGACCAACTGCCCGGCCAGGCGCTTTGCCAGGTTGCGGACGGTGGGCGTTTCGGGGCGCAGTTCCCGTTGCCAATCTTCCAGAACGGCGATCGCCTCGTCCAGGTCCTCCCCGTAGTCCCGCACCAGTCCGGCGCGCCAGAGGACGCCCAGGAGAAGCATCAGGGAGTAGCCGATGGCAGCCCGCGGCGCCAGGCAGGGGGAGAAACGGAGCAGAGGGATTCCTCGCTCCTCTGCCCAGGCGGCCAGGTCGCCGCCCGTGGCAATGACCGCCGTCTTGCAGCCCCGTTCCAGGGCCTGGGCGAACGCGGTGAGGGTCTCTTCTGTCTTGCCGGAGTAACTGGACCCCACGACCAGTGTCTCCGGCCCGACCCAGGCGGGCAGGTCGTAGCCCCGGACGACGGTCGCCGGCACCGGACATTCGCCAGCCACCAGGCCCGCGGCCAGGTCGCCGCCGATGGCCGACCCGCCCATCCCCAGTACTGCTACTCCGCGCGCCTCCCGGTACGACTCCGGCAGGGAGAAGTCCTGCACCAGATGCCAGGCGTCGGCGCAGTGAACGGGCAACTCGGCGATGCGATCCCGCATTCGCTGGGGATCGCCCTGTTCGTAGATGCTCAGTTCGTCCAGATTGACCATTGGTGCTCCTTGAGATGAGAAGGAAAACTCGTAACTGTTCAGCCAGCGGTTGAAACCGCACCTGGGAGGGCACTTCGTGCCGGGCGACCGCCTGCGCGGTCGCCGGGGCGGCGTCCCCGCAGGTGGACGCCCGGCTGTAAGCCCTTGAGGGGCGATTTCAATCGCTGAAGAACAATAGCCTGAACTGTTACTAAAACTCTATTCTGGCGAAAATGACTTGAGTATAGGCATCTCTTGGCCCTTACCTCCCCGTGCGGCGAATGCCGCTGCGGGGAGGGGGGGTGGGGGGTGAGGCAGGCAAACGAAGAGGGGCAGGTTAAACCGACCCTTTCAGCCCCACATATTCATCCGTTACTTTAAGGCAGGCATGCAGGTGGGTGGGCAAGTGTGCTATGGCGAAGCAGAGTGGCGCCTGCTTGCGCTACCGTTCTATTCGGTTGCGGTCGCCGGTGATGATGATGTTGCCGGGGGCGTCGCCGCCGATGGCGACGGAACGCTCGCCCACCGCTACAACCGTGCGGACCTCCGCCGGGGCCTTCTCCCAGAGTTGGGTCAGTTCCTGCGCCAGGGCAGGGTCTTCCGTTAGCAGTTTCTTGATTTGCAGGCGCAGGGCGGCCTGGGCATCGGGGTCGTCGGGCATCGCGGCGACGTCCCGGGCGGCCTTCTCTACTTCTGGATGGCCCCGCAGCCGATCCCAGAGGTCGCGGGCCAGGTCCAGCGCCCCACCTCCCAACCGCTTCCCCACCTCCTCCGCTGCCTTCTCGCCCAACTTGAGCAGAAAAGGCAACACGGGGGCCAGAAACTTCACCAGTTCACCAGCCAGTGCGGAAACGTCCATCACTCCTCCTTTGCCCACTTGCTTACTCCCCAAAAATCTCCCGCGCCGCCTCCAGCAGTTCCCGTCGGCGCTCCGGAGGTACCTCTTTCGCCTCCAGATACCGCTCCAGAAGTTGTGGTGGGGTCAACTCCTCGGGGCGCACCGTTCCCAGTCGGAGGCGCGCCTTCCGCTCCACCTCGCGGGTGATCGCGCCGATGAAGGCCGCGTCGGTCAGCAGGGGGCGGATGTCGGTATCCCGCACCAGTCGCTCCTGCTCCGGGCGAAGGCGAATCTGCACCCGGACGACGGCGTCGCGGATATTGTGCTGGGCGATTGAACCCCGCAGCGCGGCCAGCGGATCGTCCTCCTCCCGCAGGTCGGCGGTGATCGTGACGAAACGGCGGGCGTTGACCTCTACAAATTGCCAGGTCGTCTCGCCGCGCCGGAGTTCCACCCAGCAGAACCCCTTGAGGTCTTTCTCCTCCCCGAAGTCTATCCGCTCCAGACTCCCGGCGTAGACCACGGGCGGATACCCGTTGTGCAGGCTCTGGTGCTTGTGGATGTGCCCCAATGCGACGTAATCCCATGCGGGGTCGGTCAGGACGGAGAGGAGGATGACAGCATCGCGGCCGATCATCACGCTGCGTTCCGAACCGTACATTGCGCCGGAGACGGAGAGGTGCGCGGCCAGGACGGCGGGGATGCCGGGGTCCAGTTGCCGGGCCATCGCCTGGATGATCTGACTAACCACCGTCCGCAGTGCCTCGTCTATCTGCTCCACCGACGCGTGACGGTACTCCTCCTGGGTCAGCAGCCGCTGGCGCACCGGGAAGGGGATGACGCCGACCTGGACGGGGCCGCGGCGGGTGGGAATGCGAATGACCCCTTCCTCCCGCCCGACGTAGACGTTGGGGACGGCGAGGGTGTGGAAGATGTCCACGCTGGACGCCCGCTGGGGCATTGCGGGCAGGTCGTGGTTGCCCACCAGCAGAAGCACCGGGATACCGGCGTCGGTCAGTTGCTTGATGCGGCGGGCGAAGGCCCGCTGGTAGGTGGGATTGGGGTCGCGGGTCTTGTAGGCATCTCCGGCGAAGAGCACCAGGTCGGCCTCGTGCTCCAGGGCGTATTGCACCACCTCGTCCAGGCGGGCCAGGAAATCCAGCACCCGCCCGTTGAGACCGGTGGTAGGGTCCAACCGGCCGTAGTTCTCTATGCCGATGTGCAGATCGGCGAAATGGAGGAGACGGATAGGTTCCATAGCGCTCAAGAGATTATGAGGATGATTTTTGCGGGCGGCGAAGCCGTCCGCAAAAATCACTCGTTCTTTGTCTTCTGCAACTTCCTCAGTCCGTTCTCCACGACGCGCAGAGTGCGCCGCAGTTCTTCTTCCAGTTGACAGAGAACGCCGAAGACGTACTCATCGGCCTCTTTGCGGAGGGTAGCTGCTTCCTGTTCGGCCTGCTCGCGGATAGCGGCGGCGCGCGTTTCGGCCGCGCGAACGAGAGAGTGATCGGCGGTCAACTCCCGTGCCCGCTGCTCCGCCTCCCGAACCAGTCGCTCGGCCTCCTCGCGCGCCTGGGCCAGGATGCGCTCCCGCTCCTGGTTGACCCGCTGGGCGCGGCGTACCTCTTCGGGCACCGAGATGCGCATCTGTTCTACCAGCGCGAGCAATCGGCGCTCGTCCACCAGGCGGACGGCCGAAAACGGCAGCCGACGGCTTTTCTTCAGCGTCTCCTCCAGCCGGTCTACCAGGTGCAGGATATCCATGGCTCACCTCCGGGACGTTCTTCCGTCGGGCATTTGAATCTAATCGCGCAGGGAAACGAGAGGCACGGCACCCTTACCCCGCTCCAGTTCCCGGCGTTTCTGCTCCAGGGCGGCGATGACGTTGGGCGGTGCCATCTGGCTCACGTCACCGCCCAGCAGCGCTACTTCCTTCAGAATGCTGGAACTGAGGAACGCGTGCTCTTGCCGCGTCATCAGGCAGACGAACTCAATCTCCGGGGCCAGTTGCCGGTTGGTCAGGGACATCTGGTATTCCCACTCAAAGTCGCTGCCGACGCGCAGGCCGCGGACGATAACCTTGGCGCCGATCTGGCGGGCGAATTCCGCTGTCAGCCCCCCGTACGGCCGAACAACGATGTTGGGGACGTCTTTCACCGCTTCCGAGGCCAATTTTACCCGTTCCTCCAGCGTGAACAGGAGGTTCTTGGCGGGGCGATCGTACACACCGATCACCACTTCGTCAAAAATGGCTGCCGCGCGGATGGCGATGTCCATGTGGCCAAGATGGATGGGGTCAAACGTGCCGGGGTAGAGAGCGCGACACATCAGATTTTTCTCCTTCATGGATGGGATTTTGTCCATCTACTTCACTTCCCCAGGCCCCCGCCCCAACTACCCACTACCGACTCCCCACTACCGACTCCCGACTTCCGACTACCGACTCCCGACTTCCGACT
>CAKZOY010000188.1 GCA_937138275.1 uncultured Chloroflexota bacterium | reverse complement strand
GAGGAAAGGGCAAGGACAAGCCTTGCCCTCTTTCCCCCTTCTCCCCCGCTGCGACGGGGGAGAAGGGGGCCAGGGGGATGAGGGGGCGTTAGAGGCCAGACCCTGCCTGCACGAGGTCGGGATATGAGCCGAAAGTGTCAGGTGGCTAATTTTTACTTCGTGTCCTTTGTGGTGAAAAAACCCGGCGCGGTTAGCCCTGCCTCGCGGCAGGGAACCGCCTCCTCGTCACCCGCGCGGTCGGGTGCGCGGGCCAGGCGCTATCTTCCCCCGGTTGTCCTGTTGTTTGCCCGGATCACCTCCTTTCCCGAAGAGTTACCACCCCATCTGACCGTATTCCAGGATGTAGACCTCCGTCTCCTGGCCCACGGGGTGGACGATAATCTGGAAACAAGAGCGCGTGCTCAGGACGCCGCGACAATCTTCTGCAACCCAGTTGTAGCCAAAACGCCGCCCCTGCTTCCATTCAAACCGGACCGCCGGACGGAATCCGCGGTCCAGTCCCTCAAAGTACGCCTTGACCTCATCCACCGGGTCATCGGTGCGGTAGAACCACTCGTAGCAATACACCGCCGGGGCAGGCATGTGGCAGACTTCCCCCTCCTTGTACTGGACCAGGATGGCGTCCGGGTAGCGGGGCGGTTTGACCCACCACTCACCGATGAAACTCTGGGGCACCCCCAGCATACAGGAGATGAGAAGGCAGAACAGGAAAGCGCCCAGCAGAAACCATGCGAGGCGCATCAGCCGGTCGCGCCGGAGGTTGCGGCGCATCGCGGTTTCGTCGGGAAGTTGCCAGATGGTAGAGACCTGCGGTTCGGGCATTTGTCCAATTCGGTTACGACTGCGGCGGCAGAGATGCGCGCAGCACCCCCAGCCAGTTCTCTTCCATTACGGTGGCGATGTCCTTTTCGGCAAAGCCCCGTTCCGCCAGCGCGTCGGCGATCTTCGGCAGGTCCGCCACGGTGTCTAACCCCGCGGGGGCTGCCTCCGCGCCGAATCCGCCATCAAAATCGGACCCAATCCCCACGTGGGCCGCGTCCCCCACCACCTGGCAGACGTGGTCTATCGCCGCCGCCACATCCTGAAGGGTGACCACCTCCTTCCCATCGGCGGGGGACCAGTTAGGCTTAAGGAAGCGGTTGTAGGGGACAATGCCGACCACGCCATCCCGCTCCGCCAGGGCGCGGATCATCCGGTCGGAGAGTTGCCGGGGGCCGGGGACCATCGCGCGAGGGTTGGAGTGCGTCGCCACGATGGGCCCCTCGTACCGGTCCACTACTTCCCAGAACGCCTCCTCCGCCAGGTGGCTGACATCCAGGACGATGCCGAACTCCGCCAGGGCCTCCAGCAGGGCCCGCCCGGCGTCGGTGAGGGGACCGGGGGCGCGGTTGCCGCCAGCGTAGCGGGAGCCCGCCGCCCATGCCAGACCCACAATCCGGACCCCCCGCCCGTACCAGTACTCCACATCCTCCGGCCGACGGATGGGATCGGCACCCTCCAGCGCCGGGATGATGCCGACCTGTGGTGCGTCCCCCTCCCAGGACGTCAGCACCGCCTCCAGGTCCGCCCGGTCCCGAATCAGACGGACCTGCTCCGCCTGCTCCGCCAGGCGCTCGTAGTAATCCACCTGCTCGTTGGCGCGCCGGTATGCCTCCTCTTCGTCGGCGTAACTCTGGGGGTCCCAGGATGACTCCTCCGCCCGTTTCGGGGAAAGGTAAATGGAGCCACAGATAACGGCGACGTTCCCCGCCAGCCATTCGGGGAGGCCCAGCATACACTGACCGTTGCGGCGGAGGGCCTCTGTCCCCTCCTCTAGACGGCGGGTTTCCCGGGCGCTGCGGCGGTAGTCCCGGCCCAGGGCCAGCGCGGCCCAGGCGATGTCTTCGTGGGCATCTACGATGCGATATCGGTTCACAATAACCTCCGATCTCCCGCCTGCCTGGACCACGGGGAGAATTTTCGGATCGGCATCTCCGCTTGTACTGCGAACTCCTGCCTGATTATACCCTAAATCTATCCTTGTGCAAAAGAGGTCTGAAGGACAGGCCTGCGCAGCAATTCGCCCCGCATGGGAAAGAGGTGGGGTGTGGGGTTATGGGGGCGGCTTCGCCGCCCCCACAACCCCACTCTCTCTTTTTTGCGGGCGCGCCGCTCCCCCGAAATGATTCGCTGCACAAGCCGCTCTGCTACGCTTCGTGGCGCACTACGAACAGCACCCGTAGGGGGTATAGGGCCAGGTTTCAAATCTGTCCCTGGAATCCGTGTCAAGAGATAAGCATCACCGGCCGGGATAAGAAAGCCCGAATCCGTACGGAAACAACGGGTCGTAATCGCTGTCGCCGATATTGATGGGGATTTGTTCCATTGTGCGCGGCCAGGTGTACGGCAGTTTGCCCGTCGGGGCGTAGTCCCCGAAGAGCACATCGGCTACTCCCTGGCCCTCTGTGCCAGGCAGCCAGGCCACCAACAGCGCGTCCCAGTTTTCCAGTTCCGGCTCTATGATCAGCGGCCTGCCGGTGATCAGAATCACCACGACCGGCACTCCGGCCGCTTTGACGTTCTGGATGGTGCGCAGGTCGTCCGGAGAGAGGGTCAGGTCATGGCGGTCTCCCTCAAACTCGGCGTAGGGGGTCTCACCGACGACCACAATGCCCACGTCGGCCCCGGATGCTCCGGTGCCGTCCGGGGCATAATCCACTTTGGTGCCCGCCGAGACAGCGTTCCGGATGGCCTGCAGAATGGTCGTGCCCTCGGTGATATCCCCGCTCCCGCCCTGCCAGGTGATGGTCCACCCGCCGCACTGATATCCCAGATTGTCGGCGTGCAGGCCGGCAACGACGATACGGTTCAGGTTCTTGGGAAGGGGCAGGAGATTGTTCTCGTTGCGCAGCAGCACCAGGGACTGGCGCACGGCCCGGCGGGCCACTTCCCGATGCTCCGGCGCGCCGATCCGACTGGTCAGGGTCCGGTCGGTGTAGGGGCGCTCAAACAGGCCCAGCGCGAACTTGGCCCACAGAATCCGGCCGACCGCCTCGTCAATCCGCTCCATCGGCACCTCGCCGTCGTTCACCAACTGGCGCAGGGTGTTAATGAAAGCGACGTAGTCGTACGGCACCATCACCATATCAATCCCGGCGTTGATGGCGGTTTTGACGTCGCTACGGTAGTCGCCGGGGAGCTGGTCAATGGCTTGCCAGTCAGAAACCACCAGTCCCCGAAAGCCCAGTTCGCCCCGGAGCACATCGGTGAGCAGGTAGCGGTTGCCGTGCATCTTCTGACCGTTCCAACTGCTGAAGGAGGCCATAATGGAGCCCACTCCGGCGTCCACCGCCGCTACGTAGGGAGCCAGGTGGATTCTCCGCAGGGTCGCCTCGTCCACCCGCATATCCCCTTGATCCAGCCCTCCCCGGACGCCGGTGCCATAGGCCGTGCCGCCGTCGCCGACGTAGTGCTTGGCGGTCGCCAGGATGGTGGTACTGCTGCTCAGGTCGTCGCCCTGGTAGCCCCGGATGAGGGCAACGGCCATCGTCGCCACCAGTTCGGGGTCTTCGCTAAAGCCCTCGTAGGTACGGCCCCAGCGTTCGTCCTGCGGGACGGCGACGCAGGGGGAGAAGGTCCAGTCTATGCCAGTACCGGCGACCTCCAGCGCGGTGATGCGCCCGATCTCTTCCGCCAGTTGGGGGTCGCGCGTGGCGCCCAGGCCGATGTTGTGGGGAAAGACGACGGCCCCACGCACGTTGTTGTGGCCGTGAACGGCGTCAATCCCGTAAATGAGCGGAATACCGAGGCGGGTGGAGAGGGCTTGTTTCTGGTAACGGTCGTACATATCGGCCCACGCTTCGGGCGTGTTCGGGGAGGGGGCGGACCCGCCACCGCTGAGGATGGAACCGATCCCGTAGCGGGCTATGGCCGTGACGTCGGCGTCAATCGCGCTTCGCTCCGCCTGGGTCATCTGGCCGATTTTCTCGTCCAGGGTCATCCGGGCCAGCAGGTCGGCGACGCGCTCTTCTATCGGCGCGTTCGGGTCCAGGTAGCGCGGGGATGCCGTGGGCGCGACGGTCGGCGTAGGGGTGGGAGCAGGGCTTTTGGGAGGCGCGCATGCCGCGTATGCAACGCCGGTTATGACAATGAAGAGGACGGGAATAAGCCGAAACATCTTCCGGTGCAAAGGTAACGGATTCATCGTGCCTCCTTTCTGGGGGTGCAGGGCGGTTTCGCCGCCCCGCACCCCGCTTCTTTGACCTTTACGCCGTCTCCAGATACCGCTCCAGTTCCCATGGGGTGACCTGGATGCGGTATTCCTCCCACTCCTTCCGCCGCGCCCGCAGCATCGTCTCCACGATGGCCGGCCCCAACGCCTCCTGGATCACCTCGTCCCGCTCCAGTTCGTCCAGCGCCTCGGCCAGCGTGCCCGGCAGGGTGCCGATGGAGCGCGCCCGCAAATCCGCCTCGTCAAAGTGGTAGACGTCCTCGTTGACCGGCGGCGGAGGCGTCAGCCCTTTCTCTATCCCGTCCAGGCCCGCCGCCAGCATTGCCGCGAACGCCAGGTAGGGGTTCGCGCTGGGGTCCGGACAGCGCAGTTCAATGCGCGCCGCCTTCTCCCGTCCGGCCCGCACCGCCGGTACGCGGATCAGCGCGGAGCGGTTCAAGTGCGCCCAGCAGACATAGACCGGGGCCTCGTAGCCGGGAGTGAGGCGCTTGTAACTGTTCACCGTCGGCGCGACGATGGCCGCCAGCGCCCGCGCGTGGACCATCTGCCCGGCAATAAACTGGTAGGCCAACCGGGAAAGATGATACGGGTCGTCGGGGTCGTAGAAGAGGTTCCGGCCCTCTTTGTCGGAAAGGCTCTGATGGGTGTGCATCCCGGAGCCGTTGATCCCGAAAATCGGTTTGGGCATAAAACTGGCGTAGATGCCGTGGCTGGCCGCGACGGCGCGCACGGTGTACTTAAAGGTGACGGCGTTATCGGCACTGGTGAGCGCGTCGGAATAGCGGAAGTCAATCTCATGCTGCCCGGTGGCGACCTCGTGGTGGCTCATCTCCACCTGGATACCCATCGCCAGCAGCATGAGAACAATCTCGCTGCGCACCTGTTGTGCCTCGTCCCGCGGGGAGAAGTCAAAATAGCCGCCCACATCGTGGGGAACCGGGCGGAGCGCGCTGTCGTTGTTGCGCTTGAACAGGAAGAACTCCAGTTCGGGCCCGACGTTGTAGATGTACCCCTTCTCCGCCGGGCTCCGGAGTATGCGCTTCAGGGTAGAACGGGGGTCGCTGGGGGACGGCCCTCCGTTCGGGTCGTAGACGTCGCAGAAGATGCGGGCCCGACGGCGCTCCGGTTCGCTCCAGGGCAACACGCAGTATGTGGACGGGTCCGGCACCAGCAGACGGTCGCTCTCGTAGATCCGGGCAAAGCCCTCTACGGAGGAACCGTCAAACCAGACCCCGTGTTCCAGCGCCTCCTCCAACTGATTCACCGGGATGGTGACGCTCTTGATGGTGCCCAGGATGTCGGTGAATTGAAGGCTGATGAAGCGGACACCCTCTTCATGGGCACGAGTAAGTACGTAGTCTTTCTCCATCGCTTTCCTCCTT
>CAKZOY010000187.1 GCA_937138275.1 uncultured Chloroflexota bacterium | reverse complement strand
GCTTGTTCGGCCATCGGTTTTGCCTCCTGGGTGGAAGGATACAAGGGGTAAGGATGCAAGGAAACAAGGAAACAAGGCAGGTCTATTAGATTTTCCAGACGATGACATCGTGCCCGCCCCAGTGGCGGGCCAGTTTTTGCAGTTCCACAAGGATGCGGATTTTCTCCTCAAAGGGGAGTTGGGCCCGCCGCTTGCGGGCCTCTTCGTCCTGCCGGAACAGGTCCTCCCGCGTGAAGACGTGCTCGCCGATCACGATTTTGGGCTCGTCTGCCACAGCATCCTCCCCGGCGCCGAAATGGCTGGTAGAAGCCCTCTCTTTCACCGAATCTCTACAACCCGTTTACCGCTCCCGCAGTTGCTGAAACCGTTCATATAGACCGTACCGTACCAGCACCCCCTCCATTTTCTCCCGGCCCACATCCGCTTGCTCCAGGAGCATCCGGGCTTTTCGGACGTCCTTATCCCGGCCGGCCCTTAAAAACAGGGGGATCAGGTATTCAGGGGTGATAACTCTGGTGGGAATGCCCTCGTATTCCACAGGGGCTGCTTCCCGAATCGCTTCCTCTTCCAGGGGATCGGCGGGAAATATGTCCACCGGAATGCCCCCGATGACCAGCCAATGTCCCTGCCACTGGCATCCCTGACGGGCCAGGTATTCGTAGATAGGGGAGAGAACGATGAGTTTCTCGCCGCTGCTCTCCCCGGACGGGACGATAAAGACATCCAGGTCCTGGGTGAAGAAAGGCTCCGTCCATCGGAGGGCCGCGATGGCTCCGCCGATGGCATAATCCCGGATGAGCCCTTTTTCCTTCAACTCATTCAGCGCCCGAAGTGCTTCTTTCATACTCGCGGCCGGTACTGGATGGCCTCGGCGAGATAGACAGCCTTACGTTTGCTCCGGTAGTTCATCACCCACTCAATCGGTGATATGCCAGGACCCTGTCCCATTAAATGCTACCAGAATTCCACCATTAAAGCAGCCAACTCGTTAAAATGCGCATCGCGCGTTGCTAAGATCAGACCATAGGCTACCGCAATTGCTGCGATCCAGAGATCATTTTCAGGAATCGGGCGTCCCTTGACGCGTAAGGCGTTCTTTATCTCGCCGTAATGCCGCGCTACCTCAATCCCGCATCCCAATACCGTGCTATCCCCTGCCAACTCATCAATGCGGGCGAGATTCTCCTGGACCCGATGCGATTTCCAGGCCCCGTAGTAAAGTTCTCCCATTGCGATACTGGGAACAAAGACCTCGTCAGCCTGAGCTAACTTTTCCTTCACGGCCGTTTCATCTGCCAGCAGGGCAATCAGTATACTGGTATCCAGGAGGTATCTACCACTCATTGATGTCCACCTGCTCGCACCCTTGCTCTATTGCCTGGCGCATCACTTCCACCTCATCCAGCGGAATTGCGCCAGCAAAGCGGAGTAATTGTGTTCCGGGAACTCCGCGCGGGGTAGATAACGCCAGAGCACGGGCAAATTCCAGTACGCGCCGCTGCAGTTCATCCGGCAAATCTTTCATCTGCTCTACCACTTTTTCTATGACCGCCGTGCTCATATATACCTCCTGACCTAGATGCTCCGATAAATCGCAGGCTGAAACATCCGTCTTTTCTTTCCCCGGGAGACTACCCAGGCAACCTCACACAGAGGGCAAGATTACGACCGCCGCGGCCGGTACTGGATGACCTCGGCCAGACAGGAGGCTCATCCCAATGCGACATTCCCTTGGGTATTATCGGAATTCCTGCAGGAACCGGACGGTATTCCATATCTCTTCCGCGCTCAAAGAGTTCAGCAGGTTCAGGGTGCAACGGAGAAGTTCCCTGAACTGCTCGCCCCTCATACGGAGACGATAATGCCCGGGTGTTCTCTCCCCATCTCATACCACCCGCGCGCTATTGGAACAAAGTGCCTGGCGTTAAACGTCAGCAAAGCCCGACCTTCCGCTGTAGCGCGGGCAAGCAGTTGCTCATATGGACTTGATCCTAGCAATTTGTCCCACATATGGGGGTGAGCGCAACTAAAGGGTGCCTTCAAGCCTGCCCTATCCGATTTGTCCAAAGTCCAACTAAAGACCGAATGTCAGGAGTCCTTTGGGACCCATCTTCAGACCGAACTCTTCTATCACTCGCTCCGGCTGGTTCTCTTCAATAGACCGCTCTACCTCCTCCTGATGGTCCAGATAGTAACTGATCGCGTCCACCAGGGCGGCCGGAGGAACGTGGGGATACGCCTCCAGGATTTCTTCCAGCGTCTCGCCCGCCTTGTAGTGCAGCGCGATCACCCATACCGGTACGCGCGTCCCCTTTATGATGGGCTCACCGCCAGCAATCGTGGCCACACGAACGATGTGGGGATGCTCTGTGGGCTCTATCTCTACCTTTTCCGTCACCGGTGACTCCGGGGCTCTCTTGCTCATTCCGCCTCCTCTCTATGACCGCCGCGGCCGGTACTGGATGGCCTCAGCCAGATGGACGGTCTCTATCCGTTCGCTGCCCGCCAGGTCGGCAATGGTGCGGGCCAGTTTCAGAATCCGGTGGAAGGCCCGCGCGCTCATATGCAGTTGCTGCATCGCCGCCCGCACCAGCGCCCGCCCGCTCTCGTCCAGTTTGCAGTACTCCCGCACATCCGTCGGCCCCATATCGGCGTTGCAGGTCAAATGGGTACCGGCAAAGCGCCGCCGCTGCACCTCCCGCGCCTGCTCCACCCGCTCCCGAATGGCTGCTGATGGCTCCCCCCGCCGCTCGTCCGTCAACTTGTTGTAGTCCACCCGCGGCACCTCGATGTGGATGTCTATCCGGTCCAGCAGCGGGCCGGAGATGCGCTTCTGGTAGCGGGTGATCGTCGCCGGGCTGCAGGTGCACTCCCGCACCGGGTCGCCGTAGTACCCGCAGGGACAGGGGTTCATCGCTGCGATGAGCATAAACCGGGCCGGGAACACCAGCGTCCCGGTGGACCGGGCGATAGAAACGATGCCGTCCTCCATCGGCTGGCGGAGCGCCTCCAGCGTGTGCGGGTTGAACTCCGGGAGTTCGTCCAGGAAGAGGACGCCCCGATGGGCCAGGGAGATTTCCCCCGGACGGGGCCAGTGCCCGCCCCCGACCAGGCCGGGGTAACTGATGGTATGGTGAGGGGCGCGGAACGGTCGGTGGCGGATCAGGGGCGTGTCCGGCAGCAGGAGCCCCGCCACGCTGTAGATTTTGGTCACTTCCAGCGCCTCATTCACCGTCATCGCGGGCAGGATGGAGGGGACGGAGCGGGCCAGCAGAGTCTTCCCGGCGCCGGGCGGGCCAACCATCAGGACATTGTGCCCCCCGGCAGCCGCCACCTCCAGCGCCCGTTTGACGTGCTCCTGCCCCTTGATGTCGGCAAAGTCCGCCGCGTAGGTCGGCGGAGGGAGGGATTTCAGGTCCTCCGTCGGTTGATAACGGGGGATTTGCTGGAGGCCCTGCAGGTGCGCGGCCAGCTGGCCCAGGTTCTCCACCGGATAAATCTCCAGTTCGTCCATCAGCGCCGCCTCCGGGGCATCCACTGCGGGGACGAAGAGTTTGCGGACGCCCTCCTGCCGGGCCAGCGCGGCGATGGGCAGGATGCCGGGGATGTGGCGGACGGAGCCGTCCAGCGAGAGTTCGCCGATGAACAGCGCTCCCTCCACCGCCTGGGGCCAGGCCTGCTCCGAAGCGACCAGAATCCCCACCGCGATGGGCAGGTCGTAGACGGGGCCCTCTTTGCGGATGTCGGCGGGGGCCAGGTTGATGGTCAGCCGGTTGCGCGGAAAGAAGAGGCCGGCGTTCTTGATGGCGGTACGCACCCGCTCTATGGACTCTTTGACGGCGGTATCGGGCAGGCCGACGATGGTGAAGGAGGGTACGCCAGGGGAAGAATCCACTTCCACCTGGACGAGGATACCTTCCAGGCCGATGAGAGCGCAACTGGTGACCTTCGCCAGCATAGGCGTCTACGTCTCCGGTGGCTGGAATGCGGGTGAAACGTCGGGCAATCTGCCTGAAACCTGTTTAAGTTTACCACACCCAGAGGGTTGGGGCAAGTAGCATTGTAACTATCCAGCCAAGAGGGACCCCCCCGGCCTCTCTCCCGTGCTGCGGGAGAGATCTCATCCTCACCCCCTCCCCTTCGGCGACACCCTTCTCTCTCCCATTGAGGCTGTTGGGCTGCGCCCACGGGGAGGGGGGATTTTTCTCCCCCTTCTCCCCCGCAAGCGGGGGAGAAGGGGGCCAGGGGGATGAGGGGGTTAAAGCGCTTCCCCCAAAAGCGGGACAGGCCTCCCATCTCTTCCCTCACCCCTTTTTCAGCGCCCTCCCGTTGAGAGAGGGGTTAGGGGAGAGGGTGAGGTTTCCCCCTCAGCCAAATAGGCTGAACAGTTACGTAGCATTTATGGCGCTCCAGCGCCATAAATGCTACCACTTCAAGGGCAACCGCAGCAGGCGCAGCCCAACGGCATGGTAGATGCCGTTGGCGATCGCCGGTGCCACCGGGACGCTGGGCAGTTCGCCGATCCCCTTCGCCCCGTACGGCCCCTCCGACGTCGGATGCTCTACAATAAACGAGACGATCTCCGGCACATCGGCCAGGGTGGGCAGACGACACTGGGCCAGACTCCGCGTTCGGGGAACCCCCTCTTCCAGAACGAACTGCTCCCTCAGCGCAACCCCCAGCCCCATCACAATGCCGCCCTCTATCTGGCCCTCCAGCGCCAGGGGGTTGAGGGCCCGTCCCACATCGTGGGCCACAATCATCTTCCGCACCCGCACCGTCCCCTTCTCCTCGTCCACCTCCACCAGCGCGGCGTGGGCGGCGAAACTGTAGGCCACGTACGTATCCCCACCCTGACCCAGCGGCCGGGTAGGCGGCATATCGTACCGGTGGCGGGCAACCGTCGGCAGGCCGGCCTCCCGCATCCAGCGGACGATTTCCGCCAGCGGGGTCTCCCCCCGCGGCGTGGCGACGACGCCTTCCCGAAATTCCAGCGACTCCGGCGGGACGTCCATCCGTTCCCCCAGAAATGCGGCGACCTGCTCTCGCAGATGGACGGCCGCCCACCGTACAGCGTTGCCGGAGACGAAGGTCTGGCGGGAGGCGGTGGTGGGGCCAGCCTCAGGGGTGCGGTCGGTATCCGGGGGGAGGACGGCGACCCGCCCGTAGGGGACGCCCAGTTCTTCGGCGACGATCGCCGCCAGGACGGCGGGCAGTCCCTGTCCCATCTCGGCCGCCCCGACGCGCACCTCGGCGCTCCCATCGGCCTTCAGTTCCACTTCCGCGATGGCGAAGTCGGCGGCGCCGCCGCCCAGACCGGTGTTTTTGTAGGCCAGGGCGATCCCCCAGCCGTACGCCTTCCCCCCTTCTCTCCACCCCCAGCGGATGGGAGCATCCGGCCCCAGGCCCTGTTCCTCCCGAAGCGCCCTTTCCACCCGGTCCAGGCACTCTTCCAGGCCCACGCTCTCCCGCAGCACCTGCCCGGTGCAGGTGACGGCGCCCACCCGCAGGAGGTTCCGCCGCCGCAGGACGATCGGGTCTATCCCCAGTTCGTGGGCCAGGTCGTCCAGCGTGCTCTCCACGGCGAAAGCGGCCTGCGGGACACCGAAGCCGCGGAACGCTCCAGCAGGCGGGTTGTTCGTGTACATCACGGAGCAGTCCACCCGGACGTTGGGAATGTCGTATGGACCGGCGGCATGGCTGGCGGCGCGGGCCATCACTTTGGGGCCCAGGCTGGCGTAGGCGCCCGTATCCCCCACGATTTCGCCCTCCATCGCAACGATGCGCCCGTCTCGGGTGGCTCCCAACCGGATGCGAATGAACGTGGCATGTCGCTTGGGGTGAACCAGCAGGGACTCGGCGCGGCTATAGCGGATTTTGACCGGACGGCCCGTGGCGCGGGCCAGCAGCGCGGCGTGAATCTGGGCGGCGATGTCTTCTTTGCCGCCGAAGCCCCCGCCCATCATAGTGGCGACCACGCGCACATCCTCCCCCAGCGCGGCGGCGATCTGGGCCCGGTCGGCGTAGGGGATCTGCGAACCGACGTAGACCTCTATCCGTCCGTCCTCCCCCGGCTGGGCAACGGCGCACTCCGGCTCCATAAAGGCGTGGTCCACCATCGGCGTCTGGAACTCCCGCTCTATCACCACGTCGGCCTGGGCGAAGCCCTGAGCGACGTCGCCCCGCTGGAAGTGAATCCGCTCCAGCAGGTTGCCGGTGGGGTGGTCTTCGTGCACCCGCGGGGCGTCGGGGAGGCAGGCCTGGCGCGCGTCGGCGACGATGGGGAGGGGTTCGTACTCCACGCGGATGCGCTCCAGGGCCTGCCGGGCGATTTCCGGAGTCTCCGCGGCGACGATGGCGACGGCATCCCCTACGTAGCGGACTTTGTCGGTGCAGAGGACGGGCCAGTCTTTGTAGACCAAGCCGTGGCGGTTCTCGCCGGGGACGTCTGCGCCGGTGAGGACGGCATAAACGCCGGGGAACGCGCGGGCCTCAGAGACGTCTATCCGGCGGATGCGGGCATGGAGGATTCCAGCCCGCAGGGTAGCGCCGTGGAGCATACCGGGGAAGGAGAGGTCGTCGGCGTAGCGGGCGGTGCCGGTCACTTTGGCGACGCCGTCCGGGCGGGGCAGCAGTTGCCCGATGACCCGTCCTGGGGAGCGGGTGGCGGGGAGCGTCGGTTCGGCGAGGCGTCCCGCCGCCGCGCGGACGGCATCCACAATGCTCCGGTAGCCAGTGCAGCGACAGAGGTTGTGACGGAGCGCGGCGCGGATCTCTTCATCGCTGGGGTGAGAGGTGCGCAACAGAAGCGCCAGTGCCGTCATAATCATCCCCGGCGTGCAGAAGCCACACTGGACGGCGCCGAAGCGGATGAACGCTTCCTGCAGGGGATGAAGTCCGCCTTCGGGCGCGATACCCTCAACCGTCAGCACCTGCGCGCCCTGGGCCTTGAGGGCCGGGAATCGGCAGGAGCGGACGGCCTTTCCGTCCACCAGAACGGTGCAGGCCCCGCAGACGCCTTCGCCGCAACCGATCTTGGTGCCGGTCAGCCCCAGGTCGTAGCGGAGGACGTCGGCCAGAGTGCGGCCTTCCGGCACCTCCAGGCTCACCGGTCGGCCGTTGACGGTCATCTGGAGGATGGGCATAGTGCTCCCCCCGAAGCGTTTTGAAAATTACCTTCCCATGATCTCTCCCAGAAAGGCGGCCGTTCGGCGGGCGATGCGCTCCCAGGTGAATTCTGCTGCCAGGGCCGCAGCGCCTCGCTCCAGCCGCGCCCGCAGGTCGGGGTTTCGGTACAGGTGGAGCACCGCATCGGCCAGCACCTGCGGGTCTCGGGGAGGCACCAGCAGCATGTTCTCCCCGTCCCGCACCTGGGGGAGAGGCACCACAGGCTGAGTGGTGACGATGGCCCGACCGTGGGTCAGGCAGGCATGCAGCGTCCCCCGCCGGAAAGAGATGCCGTCCTGATATGGCAGGACACAGACGTCTGTCGCCAGCAGGCCCGCGGAGACCGTTTCGGGAGTAGTGTAGCCGGTCCAGTGGACCCGTCCCTCCAGCCCCAACTCCCGGATCAGTCCCATCACTCGCTCCGCATAGGCCTGGTTGGTGGGATCGGAGGTACCTACCTGTCCGCCGACCATCAGGAGGTAGGCCGGGATGCCCCGCTCTACCAGCAGGGCCAGGGCGCGGACCAGTTCTTCGCCGCCCTTGCTCTCGTTCAGGAAGCCAAAGTAGCCCAGAAGAAGGTCATCGGGCCCCACGCCCCAGCGGGCCCGTTCGGCGGCGCGGTCGTATTCGCAGGGGGGCGCGCAGGGGATGTTGCTGCCGATGGGGATGAGGGCCAGGCGGCGCGGTCGGGCCTCGGTCAGCAAACGCTGGAAGTCCTCGTCGTTGGTGGCGATGACGCCGTCGGCAGAACGGGCCAGGTGGTAAACGACCCAGCGGCGCAGGGGGCCGGCCTTGGGGAAAAGATAGGGCACCCGCAGGTCGTGGAAGGTGACGACGAGCAGCGGGCGCAGGGTGCGGCGGGGCGGGAAGTGGATCGCCGGGTGCATTCCGTAGGCAGCGGCCTGGTACTGGAGGTTCAGTACTTCCAGACCGTTCTCCTGTGCCACCCGCAACACCGTTCGCCAGCAACCCCAGCCCCAACGGCGGATGGCCCGATGGACGACGGGCGGAGAGGCGGAAGGGGAAATAGATGGGCGCGCCGTGGTGATGACGTGGACCTCGTGGCCCAGGTCTATCAGGCCGCGCGCCAGGTGGTGGGTGAAATCGCCCACGCCGCCCTGGTCGGGGGGGTATTCGCCGGTGATCAGGCCGATGCGCATAAGTCTACCCCCGCACCCGCAGGCCGCTGCGCAGGACCTGGCGGTAGGCGGCGATGCGCTCGGCGCGCAGCGGCCGCTTGTGGCCCAACAGCCACTTGGCCCCCTCCACACCCATCTGCCAGAGGTAGTTGCCCAGCAGGAAGAGCCGCAGGACCTCCGCGACTACGGGGCCGTGGTACTTGCGAAAATAGCGCACTTTGCTGGTCTGAAAGTGGATGTGCCGGGCAGGCAGAACCTGTTCGCTGCTCTTGCCCACGTAGTGGACGATCTGCGCCGTGGGCAGGTAGACCGCCCGCCAGCCCACCCCCCGAAACCGGCGACACCAGTCCAGTTCCTCCGAGTACATAAAAAACCCCTCATCCAGCGGCCCCACTTGCTCCACCGCCTCCCGCCGGGCCATCAACGCCGCACCGGTCACCCAGTCCACATCCTGGATTTCGTCGTCGGGGCGGTCCAGGGCGTAGTAGCGCTTCAGGAGACGGCGCGGAGCGTAGGGCTGCAGCCAGGTGGATTCCCACAGGGCGGTAGCGAAGGTGGGGAAGCGGCGGCGGGAAGACTGGACCGATCCGTCCGGGTTGAGGAGTTTCGGGCCGACCACCCCCACATCGGGGTGCCCGTCGGCGAAGGCCACCATGGTTTGCAGGGCGTCGCTGAGCACTTCGGTATCCGGGTTCAAGAGCAGGACGTAGCGGCCGCGGGCCAGGGCCAGCCCCTGGTTGTTGGCGGCCGGAAAGCCGCGGTTTTCGGCATTGGCCACCAGGCGCACTTGAGGGAACTCCGCCCGCACCATCTCCACGCTGCCGTCGGTGGAGGCGTTGTCCACCACGATCACCTCCAGATGTCCAGCGAATGGGGAGGCGAACACCGACTGCAGACACCGCTGGAGCAGGTCCCGAACGTTCCAGTTGACGATGATCACGGAGAGGTCCGGCATAGGAGTTCAGAACTGCCGCTGGACGACGAAGTCGGCCAGGTCCATCAGCGCCGTCTGATAAGGGGAGAAAGGAAAGCCTCGGAGGGCCTCTTTCGCTTTCCGGACGTAATCACGGGCGATCTGCAGGGAGCGCTCAATCGCCGGGGAATTTCCGATGACCCGGACCGCCTCCTGCAATCTTTCATTGGTGAAGGAAGAGGTAAGGATGGACCGAAGAGCCGGATGGTCGCCGTTTCCTTCCAGGAAGAGCAGGACGGGCAGCGTGATCAGTCCCTGGCGCAGGTCGCTGCCGACGGGTTTGCCCAGGGTGCGCTCGTCGGCGATGAAATCCAGAACGTCGTCCACCACTTGGAAGGCCAGCCCAAGGCTCTCCCCGTAAGTGCGCAGCGCGTCAATGGTTGCCTCGTCGGTATGAGCCAGGATCGCGCCGGCCTCTGCCGAAAGGGCGATCAAGGAGGCCGTCTTGGCGTAGATGCGCTGTTCGTATTCCTCAAAGGTGGGGATACGGATTCCCTGGTCGCTTCGGCTGTCAAACATCTGGCGGATTTCGCCGTTGCAGATGACCATCAGCGTCTCGGCGAAGCGCTGGACCAGGCGGACGTTCCCCGTCCGGGCGACCCAGTAGGCGGCGCGGGCAAAGAGGTAATCGCCGGTGAGGACGGTCGCGGCGGGGGACCAGCGGGCGTTGAGGGTCTCCGTCCCCCGGCGCATGAGGGAACCGTCAATTAAGTCATCGTGCACCAGGGTGGCGGTGTGGAGCATTTCCACACCGGCGGCGGCGAAGGTGGCGAGGGTCAGGTCGGCCTGGCATATGTGCGACGAGAGAAACACCAGGGCCGGACGCAACCGTTTGCCCCCGCTCCCCAGCAAATGCTGGACGGCGCCGGTGATAGCCAGATGCTGGTCGGGTGCGGGCTCCTGGAGGAGTGTTTCCGCTCTTTGTAGGTCATCCTGGATCAGATGGAAAAACGGCAACGACGACACATGTCTCTCCGGCATAGGGGTTGCCGGACAGCAGCCGCTACGGAAAGCGGGGCGACCGGCTGTCCCCCATTATGCCATTTTCCGGCCGCTCCGTCAAGTCGGATTTGTTTTTCCGGGAAAGTAACTGTATTGACAATGGCAGATTCTAAATTATAATGACAAACTATGCGTTAAAAGTATAAATGGTATTACCCAATTCGGCTTCCGGCCGAAAGAGGTCCCC
>CAKZOY010000186.1 GCA_937138275.1 uncultured Chloroflexota bacterium | reverse complement strand
GGGAATCCTGGATGAGGCCTGGAAATTCATTGAGGCGGGCGACGGGCTGAATGCCCTGGCCGTCCTGGAGGGAATCACCGCGGGGTATGTGGAGGAATGGACCTCTCTGGACGATTCCGAAGGGGATGTCCGTGCCTTTTTTGAGGACCTGGGGATCGCGTGGACGGAGGCCCTGCTCACGGCCGACCTGAGCCGGGAGGAGCGAATGGCCTGGGTCCGCAAACTGGAGGAGTGGCGGGAGGGACTGGAGGACTACGGCGTAGAGGAGTATTTTGACGTTGCTCTGGCTGCCGCCGAGCAGGGCTGGGACTATCCCCCACTGGTACAGGTCCTGCAGGGAGAGATTACCTCTCGGGGCGCGTGGGAGAGCGAGGACGATATCCCCGATTATGCCGATCAACTGGCGATTGCCCGCCTGAACGTCCTGGAGCGCCAGGGACGGTTTCAGGAGTACCTCTACCTGGCCGAGGCCGAGAGTCAGACCGACCACTACGTTCGGATGCTGGTACGGTTGGGGCGGGTGGAGGAGGCGGTCAACTATGGCCTCCAGTATCTATTTACGACCGATGAGGCCTTATCTCTGGCCCGGGCGCTTCATGAACACGGTCACCCCGTTCAGGCCCTGCGCATCGCCGAGCACGGTTTATCCCTTCAGGGAAGCCGGTATGCGCTGGCGCAGTGGCTGGCGGAGACGGCGGCAGCGATGGGCGACCTGCGCCGGGCGCTGGAGGCCACGCGAGCCGCTTTTCACGAATACCCGAGTCTCTCCACGTACCTGCGGGCGCGAGAACTATCCGGAGAGCGCTGGCCGGAGGTGCGCACCGACCTGCTGGCCCGCCTGGCCCAGGCGGCGTCCCCTGCCGAACAGGTGGAGATTTATCTTCACGAAGGGATGGTGGACGAGGCGATTCGGGTCGTGGACACATCGGGATACGTGGGGCATGCCGTTGTGGAGCGGGTAGTGGATGCGGTGCTCCGCAGCCACCCCGACTGGGCGATCCGGCAATGCCGTCGCCAGGCGGAGCACATTATGGATGGGGGGAAGTCCCAGTACTATGCGCAGGCCGGGGAGTGGTTGAGCCGGGCTCGGGAAGCGTATCGGGTTGCTGGGCGCGAGGCGGAATGGCGGGCGTACCTGCAGGAGTTAATGGAACGCCACAAGCGCAAATACAGCCTGATGCCGATCCTGGAGCGGTTGGGGAAGGAAAAGTGATGGGGGCGGGGCGGCGGGCGGCCGAAGGCCGCCCGCCGCCCCATCCCTACCCCTCAACGAAGCACCGATATGGCCTTCACCGTTGCCATCACTGGCGCTGCCGGGTATGTCGGCGGACAGTTGCTGGCCCGCCTCCTGGTCGAACCGGACGTCGCAACTGTGGTCGGCCTGGATGTGGGCCCGTTGCCCACCGGGACTGAGCGGTTTATTCCCTACCGACGGGACATCCTTGACCCGTCGCTGGCGGATATCCTCGCCCGCCACCGGGTGGACACCCTCGTCCACACCGCTTTTGTCCTCTACCCACCCCCGCGCCGCCTCCACGAGATGGCGCAGGTCAACGTGAACGGCACGGAGAACGTCCTGCGCGCGGCCGCGCAGGCGGGCGTCCGTCAGGTCATCTTCCTCTCCAGCGCCACCGTCTACGGCGCCTGGCCCGATAACCCCATCCCGCTGACCGAGGAGCATCCCCCGCGCCCCAACCCCGATTACCCCTACGCCGTCCACAAATTCCGGGTGGAGGCCCTCTTCCGTCAGTTCGGGGAGGAATGCCCGGATGCAGTCTGGACGGTCCTGCGTCCGCCGGGGATCATCGGCCCCCACGCGCAGGGGCCGCTGGCCCGCCTCTTCCGGTCGTCGCACAGCATCATCATAGATGGGGGCTGGGCCCCCGGTCAGTTCATCCACGAAGACGACCTGGTGGCCCTGATTCTCACCGTCATCCGCCAGCGGGCCGGGGGCATCTTCAACGCCACGCCCGATGACTGGGTGCCGTGGCGGGAGATGTGGACATCTGCCGGGCGGGCGACCGTCAACTTTCCCTGGGCGGTGGCCTATCCGCTCTTTGGCCTGCTCTGGTGGCTGGGCCTGCTGGAGTGCGTCACCCATCCGGGGCAGGTGCGGATGGCCCGCTACTCCTTCACCGCCTCCAACGCGAAGGCCCGCCGGGTGCTGGGATGGGCGCCCCAGCATACCACAGTCTCTGCCCTTCGGGCATTCTACCAGGCCAAAACGCCCGGCCCCTCGTAGGCGCTGGGTATCGGAAACTTTTCTCAGGAGACGCCGCATGGACCGACGCACCGACCTTCTCATCGGTATCACGATGGCCCTGACCGTAGCGGAAGTCACGCTGACCGGATTGGTCTTCCGCTACCCCTGGCTCTTCTCCCTCATCGCCTGGCAAATGGTGCTCACCTACGTCGTCTACGTCCTCATTACCCGCAACCGCACCATCCTTCACCTGCTCATCTTCGGCCTGGCCTGCAATATCCCGCAACTGCTCACCGACTGGTACCACAGCCGGGTGATTCAGACGCTGGTCTACGACTACGCGCTTTTCCGCGTCCTGGATACTCCGGACTACATCATCGCCGGATGGGGGTTTGCCTTCACCCAGTTAGGCTACCTGGTCCTGCGGCTGGCGCCGCGCCTTGGAGTGCCGGCCGTCGCCCTGCTGACCGCGACGGGCGGGACGATCATCCACTCCTGGTACGAGGAGATGGCCTACCTGTCCGGCGCCTGGCGGTACATAAATGCCTCCCTCATCGGCCATGTGAGCGTGTGGGTGATCGTTTCGTTCTTCTTTATCATTGCCACCGTTGCCCTGCTGACGGCGTGGCTGGGCAGCAAGGACCGGTGGGGATACTGGCTGGTCGGGGGATTGGTCAACGGTGTGGGGATTTTCGTCTACTCGGCGATCGCCGTGCCGCTGCTGCGCTGGGTGACATTTTAGGGACCGGCGCGGCCCCCAAGCCGCGCCAGTATCGCTTCCGCTTCCTCCGCCATCCCGCGGATGATCTCCGCCACGGGGCGGATATCCCGCATCAGCCCGACGGCCTGACTGCAGGCCATCACGCCGACGTCGGTCTCGCCGGTTTCGTACATCCGGCGGGTCATGTGCCCCCCGACGACGGCGAGAATCTCCTCCAGCGACGCCCCGCGCTTTTCCAGTTCGGCCAGTTTGCGGGCGGCGGCGTTATCCCAGGCCCGCATCGTGTTGCGCAGCGACTCCAGAACGGGGCGGGTGTCCGTCTCGGCGGCCGCGGCCAGCGCCTGCTTGAGGTGGGGATGGATGGGGCATTCGTCCGTGAGCAGGAGACGGGTGCCGATGACCACCCCTTCGGCGCCCAGGGCCAGCGCGGCAGCCAGTCCGCGCCCGTCGGCGATGCCGCCCGCGGCCAGTACCGGTATCCGGAGCGCATCCGCCGCCAGCGGCACTAGCACCATCGTCGTCAGCCCCAGTTCGCCGATGTGCCCGCCCCCCTCGCTCCCGAAGACGGTCACCGCGTCGGCGCCCAGCCGCTGGGCCGTCAGGGCGTGGCGGACGCTCACGCACTTGTGCATCACCTTCACCCCTCCGGCCTTCAGTTGCGCGAAGAGGTCCTCCGGCGGGCGATGTCCGCTGGTCTCCACAATGGGTACTCCTTCCTCCAGGATGACCTCCCCGTAGACGGCGTTATCTATCGGACGGATGGCTGGGTGAAGGCTCAGGTTGACGCCGAAGGGCCGGTCGGTGAGCGCGCGGGTGCGGCGGATAGCCTGGCGGAAGGACTCCCGGTCGGCGAACATCGCCGAGGCCAGCATGCCCAGCGCCCCGGCATTGGAAATGGCGGCGACGAACTCCGGGCCGGAGATATGCATCATACAGCCGCCGACGATGGGATATTCTATGCCGAAGAGGTCGGTAATGCGGGTGCGCAGCATGGGAACTTCCTCCTGCTGGATGGGTGGATTTCAGCTAGGTTGAAACCTGCGGCTTGAGGGCGCCGTGCGCCGGGCGTCCCCCCGCAGGATACCCACAAGGGGTATCCCGCTACGGGGACGCTGGAAAACGGTCGGCGCAGGCCGACGCCTGGCCATCCGGTGCTCCGACAGCGTCCACGGAGGTGGACGCCCGGCGACAAGCCCCTCAGAGGCGATTTCCATCGCTGCTCCGGCAAGGCCTGGTAGGTGGTTACCTTCCGGCGAAGTCTCAAAAAGTCATACCACCCCTATGGGTTGAATCCGGCGTATAATTCCAGAAGGGTGCGATCCTCTGGAGGGTTGGCATTTCCCCTCCCCCCTCGCCCCCCTCCCCGTTGAGGGCGGACGAATCGTCCGCCCTCAACTGCGCCCGCGGGGAGGGGGATTTTTGTACGGGTTTTGGCGCTGGCGGCCGAAGGCCGCCAGCGCCAAAACCCATAATTTTTCTCCCCCTTCTCCCCCGCTTGCGGGGGAGAAGGGGGCCGGGGGGATGAGGGGGTTAAAACGCTTCCCCAAAGAGCGGGACAGGCCTCCAGCACCTTATCCCTCGCCACTTTTTCAGCACCCTCCCCAATGGGAAAGGGGTTGGAGGAGAGGGTGAGGTTTCCCCCTCAACCCAACAGGCTGAACAGTTACAGGAAGTTAATCTGATGAACTGTTTCCACTTCCCGAATCCGGCGGCGGATTTCGGCCTCCAGGGCCTCATCGCGGATAACCTCTACCCGCGAGACGGGCCGCCCATCCGCCGAAAGGGTGCTTTTCCACTCCACCACGAATCCCGGCACCAGCGCGCAGGCGAACCCACCGACGCCGCAGCAGGTGGTGTCCAGGACGGCATACCCGACCAGGTAGAGGAGTTGGCGCTCCCCGAAGGGGAGTCGCTCCTCCTTCACCCACACATATCGGCCGCCGATGGCGGTGACTTCGCGATGGAGTTCGGGGTGGATGAATTCTCTCGTGTCCATAGAGAAAGCGGGGGATGCGGGCGGCGGCGAAGCCGCCGCCCGCAAAACCCCTAATCCATCAGCCCCACAATGGTGATGGCGCAGATGTTCATATGCGGCATCCCGCCCAGGTTGTGGGTGAGGCCGTAGCGGGGGTTGGGAATCTGCCGTTCCCCTGCCCGCCCCAGCAACTGCAGGTACATCTCGTAGAGCATCCGCAGGCCCGACGCGCCGATGGGATGACCGAAGCACTTCAGGCCCCCGTCGGGCTGGCAGGGAATCCCCCCGCCGCGCAGGTCAAAGAAGCCGTCCAGCACATCCTTCACCGCCCCGCCCCGCTCCGAGATGTGCAGGTCTTCCATCGTGACCAGTTCGGTGATGGAGAAGCAGTCATGCACCTCCATCATGCTGATCTCCCTTCGGGGGTCGGTGATGCCCGCTTCCTGGTAGGCTATCTTGCTGCACCTGGCGGTGGTCATAAAGTACGTGCCGTCCCACTCGTTGTACCCCATCTCCTCCCCGCTGGAGAGGGCCACCTGCAGCGCCTTGACGGTGACAATCTCCTTCTTGCCCAGCCCGCGGGCGATCTCCGGCGTGGTGACGATGGCGCAGGCCGCCCCGTCGCTGACGCCGCAGCAGTCAAAGAGCCCCAGCGGGTAGGCGATGATGGGGGCGTTCAGCACTTCGTCTTCGGTGACCGGACGGCGCAGGTGGGCCTTGGGGTTCAGCGCGCCGTTGGTGTGGCTTTTCACCGAGACGTGGGCCATCGCCCGTTTCAGGTCCTCCATCGGGATGCGGTACTTGGCGGCGTAGGCGGTCGCCAGTTGAGCGAAAGCCCCCGGGGCGGTGATGTTGGGCATCCACTGCCAGTTGAGGCTTCCGGCGGTGGAGCCCATATTGGGCAGTCCCCCGTAGCCCACATCCTTCAGTTTCTCCACCCCCAGCGCCAGGGCGATGTCGCACGCGCCCGACGCCACCGCGTAGGCCGCCCCGCGGAACGCCTCCGTCCCCGTGGCGCAGAAATTCTCCACGCGCGTCACCGGAATGCGGGGCAGCCGCAGGGTGATGGAGAGGGGGAGGGCGCTCTTGCCGGTGCTGATTTCTTCAAAACAGGTCCCCAGCCAGGCCGCCTGGATTTCCTTTCGGTCAATCCCGGCGTCCGCCAGCGCTTCCTCAAAGGCCTCCACCATCAGGTCCTCCGCGCCCACGTCCCACCGTTCCCCGAACCGGGTACATCCCATACCGATAATGGCGACTTTGTCGCGAATTCCCGTAGCCATTGTGCGTTCCTCCTCACAGGGTTCTGCGGGCGGCGAACCCCGCCACCCCCCAGGGGTAGGGACAAGCCCTACCCCTACTCCCTACTCCCTACTCCATACTCCCATTAAAACCGGAAGAGTTTCTGAATCAACTGCGACTTCATCAGGTCGCCCTCAATCTTCAGTTTACCCGTGGTGAACGCCTGCATCGCCGGTAACTTTCCCGCAATCAGCGCCAGAAAGTCCTCATCGGCCATCTTCAGCGTCGTCGTCGGCTTCTCGTGCGTCCCGGCGCTCACACTGCAGGTCTGGTCCTTGACCACCACGAACCAGTCGCCGCCGCCGGGGCCGGAGATGCGGAACTGGAAGACGACGTCCACCCCTGCGGCCTTCTCTGGCCGGAAGAACTCCGGCATGCGGGCGAAGACCTCGGCGACGGTGGACGGCGCACCAGCGGGTGCGGCCGGGGCCGCAGGCGCGGCGGGTGCGGGGGCCGCCGGGGCCGGCGCAGGCGGAGCGAGCATCTCCATAATCTGCGCATTGGCGTTCGGATACGGTTTGGCCCCCTCCAGCGAGTCTATCCGTTTCCAGTTCTTGCGGATGTCCTCCACCGTCGGGATACGGCCGCCATCGCCCAGGCGGACGCCGGGCGTGGAGAAGATTGCTGCCCGCCCGTAGACACCGCCTCCGGCATTCAGGATCAACCCGCTGTCGGTGCACTTATCGGAGCACAGGTAGAGCACCAGCGGGACGACGAACTCCGGCTTGAGTTGCTCCTGCACCTCCGGCGGGAAGACGTCCTC
>CAKZOY010000185.1 GCA_937138275.1 uncultured Chloroflexota bacterium | reverse complement strand
GGTCTAATCCCGCATCGGCAATATGGCGGATATAGGGCCAGGCCGCGTTGTTGAACGCGTGGGTGGAAGTGCGCGGGATCACTCCCGGCGCGTTGGGGACGCAGAAGTGGACGACCCCTTCTTCTATAAAGACAGGGTCCCGCAGGGTGGTGGGTCGGCTGGTCTCCACGCAGCCGCCCTGGTCAATGCTGAAGTCCAGGATAACCGCGCCCTTCTTCATAGAGCGCACCATCTCCCGGGTGACCAGAATGGGGGCCCGCGCGCCCGGTACCAGCACCGCACCCACCAGAACCTCTACGAAACGGACGACGCGGGCGATGTTGAAGGGATAGGCGACCATCGTGGTCACGCGGCCCTCAAACATCTCGTCTACCCGGCGCAGTTTTTCCTGGTTGCTATCCAGCACATACACCGTCGCGCCCAGGCCGAAGAAGGCGCGGGCGGCGTTCGTGCCCAGGACCCCCGCGCCCAGGATGGCGACGCGCGCCGCCGGAACCCCCGGCACCCCACTGAGCAGCACTCCCCGACCGCCCCAGTTGCTCTGCAGGAACGTCGCGGCCAGTTGGGGCGCCATCCGTCCGGCGACCTCGCTCATCGTCCGCAGCACCGGCAGGGTGCCGTCATCCTCTTCTATGGTCTCGTAGGCGATGGCAGCGATCCCCTTATCCAGCATCATCTGGACGGTCTCCCGGCGGGCTGCCGCCAGATGGAGAAACCCGCAGATGATCTGCCCTTCCTGGGCCCATTCCAGTTCCTCGCG
This sequence comes from uncultured Chloroflexota bacterium, assembly GCA_937138275.1. Taxonomy (GTDB): domain Bacteria; phylum Chloroflexota; class Anaerolineae; order B4-G1; family DUEL01; genus SpSt-77. Next base: position 3,112 of record CAKZOY010000185.1, on the reverse strand, counting down.
GGTGGGGCGGACGGCCTTGAGCACCATATCGGCGCGGCGGTAGACCTCCTCGGTGGAGTAGACGATCCGCCCGCCTGCCCGCTCGTAGTCGTAATCGGAGAAACCGGAACCTTCCCCGGCGCCTTTCTCCACGTAGCAGATGTGACCGGCGCGGGTGAGCAGGTTGACCCCGTAGGGGGTCAGCCCCACACGCATTTCCAGTTCCCTTCGCTCCTTAGGAATTCCGATGTTCATACGTTCCTCCGGATCGGTTTATCGTAGGGGCACAGGGGTGCTGTGCCCCTACGGGGATACTTTGGGACATACGCCATAAGTTATCGGGCGAACTCCGCCCCTTTTTGCAGCGCCTCTTTGTTCAACGGCAGCCATTTGCGATGGCGCTCGGCCAGATGGTTCTCCAGCGCCTCCTCCAGCGTGCGGAGCGGCAGGACACCCAGCGCCTGCACCAGCGCGCCCAGGCAGATCATGTTGGCTATTCGCACGTTGCCCATCTCCGTTGCCAGTTCGGTGCCGGGGACGTAAAGGACCCGGATGTCGTCCCGCTCGCTGCGCTGCGGGATCAGCGAGGAGTTCACCACCAGCACGCCGCCGGAGCGGACGGCGGGCTCAAACGCCTCCATAGAGGGGATGTTCATCACGATGGCCGCGCTGGGGCGGCGGATCAGCGGGGAACCGATCTCTTCGTCGGAGATAATGACCGTACAGCGAGCCTTACCGCCGCGCATCTCCGGCCCATAGGAAGGAATCCACGTCACATGATACCCGGCATCCATCGCTGCGTAGGCCAGCACCTGCCCGGCGAAGAGGGTGCCCTGTCCGCCAAAACCGGAAACGATGATCTCTTCCTGCACGTTGGCCTCCTTTGCCAGACCGTTTGCAACAGGGTCCCCGCCTACAACTCGGTGGCGCTCTTCACCATGGTGAAGGGAGTCACCCTTTCTCCCATCAACTCCCGCACTGCGTCGCTCACTTTGGTATCCCCCAGCGGATAGTAGGCGAGCATGTGCGTCTTGGCCCAGTCCAGCGCCTCCAGAGGGGAGACCCCCCAGTTGGTGCCGCAGGTGGAAATAATCTCCACCATAGAGAATCCCAGGCCCGCCAGTTGGACCTGAAAGGCCAGTTTGATCGCCTTCTTGGTCCGGCGAATGCTGGGCACATCCAGCACCGCCTGACGGGTCACATAGACCGCCCCGCCCAGCATCCCGATCAGTTCCGCCATCTTCATCGGCCATCCGGCCGTCTCCACATCCCGCCCCCGCGGGGAGGAAGTGGTGACCTGCCCGGGCAGGGTGGTCGGGGCCATCTGCCCGCCGGTCATCCCGTAGATGGCGTTGTTGACGAAGATGGTGGTGATGAGTTCCCCGCGGTTGGCGGTGTGGATGATTTCCGAGGTGCCGATGGCAGCCAGGTCGCCGTCCCCCTGATAGGTGAAGACGACTTTATCGGGGCTGACCCGCTTGATGCCGGTCGCCATCGCCGGGGCACGCCCGTGCGCCGCCTCGCAGAAGTCCATATTGAAGTACTCATAGGCCAGCACCGCGCATCCCACCGGCGCCACGCCGATGGTCCGCTCCCGTACTCCCAGTTCGTCTATCACCTCGGCGATCAGCCGGTGGATGATCCCATGGGTGCACCCCGGGCAGTAGTGGGTGGAGCGCGGGGTCAAACTCTCCGGGTATTTGTACACCAGTTCCATATCGGTGGGAATCTCAACCGTCGTAACCATGGCGCTCCTTACCGAGTCTCCGCGTCCAGTTTCTCCAGTTCGGGCATAATCTCGTCCGGCAGGGGGATGATGCCCCCGAAGCGGCCGTAGAAACGGACCGGACGGCGGCCCTCCACAGCCAGCCGGACGTCCTCCAGCATCTGCCCGGCGTTCATCTCCACCACCAGGACGCCTCGCACCTGCTCGGCCAGTTGGGCGATCCGGGCGCTGGGGAACGGCCAGACGGTGATGGGCCGCAGAAGCCCGGCCCGGATTCCCGCCCGGCGGGCCTCCCGCACCACCGTCTGGCAGACGCGCCCGACGGTGCCGAAGGCCACCAGCAGGAGTTCGGCATCCTCGGTGGAATACTCCTTCCAGCGGACCTCGTTGGCCGCAATCTGGCGCAGTTTCGCCTGCAGGCGCAGGTTAACCTTTTCCAGGACTTCCTCCACCAGGTAGAGGGAGGTGATAATATTGGGCGGTCGTCCCTCGGCACCGGTAAGGGCCCAGGATGGGCGCTCATAGGGCGGGCGGACGGGCCGCATCGGCGGCATCTCCACCGGCTCCATCATCTGGCCCAGCGAACCGTCGGCCAGGACCATCCCGATGGTGCGGTACTTCTCCGCCAGGTCAAAGGCCAGCACGGTCAGGTCCGCCGCCTCCTGCAGGTTGCCCGGGGCCAGCACAATGGGATGAAAGTCGCCGTGACCGGCCATTTTCACCGCCTGGAAGTAGTCCCCCTGCGAGGGAGCGACGTTTCCCAACCCCGGCCCGCCGCGCATCACGTTGATAATGACCGCGGGCACTTCCGAGCAAGCAATGTAGGAAAACCCTTCCTGCATCAGGCTGATGCCGGGGCTGGAGGAGGATGTCATCACCCGTGCGCCAGCACACGCCGCACCGTATACCATATTAATTGAGGCCACTTCGCTCTCCGTCTGGAGGAAAACCCGTCCCAATTCCGGCAGGCGGTGGGAGAGATGTTCCAGAATCTCGCTCTGGGGTGTGATGGGGTAACCGAAGAAGGCCTCCAGCCCTGCCCGAACGGCGGCTTCCGCGATCGTGGCATTCCCTTCCCACAGTTCTCTTGCCATAGGCGTTTCCTCCGTTTACTCACTCGCTGCCGGAGCGGTAGCGGGTTGCTCCCGTCGGGCCTTCCGCCGGTAGACGGTGAAGACCACGTCGGGACAAATCATCGCGCACATCGCGCAGCCCGTGCATGCGTCCGGGTCAATGACCTCCACCGGCCGGTACCCTTTGACGTTAAAGCGCCCTTCGGCCAGTTTCAGGATGTGTACCGGACAAACGGAAACGCACAGGCCGCATCCTTTACAGCGGTTTTCGTCTATGATGACCATTCCTTTGGCAGCCATAACTCCTCCAAGATAGTCGGTAGCCGGAAGTCGG
>CAKZOY010000184.1 GCA_937138275.1 uncultured Chloroflexota bacterium | reverse complement strand
CTCCCGGGATCCCCGAACTCTCCACACCGACTGTGCCGCCCATTCTTTCCACCAGATGACGGACAATGGAGAGCCCCAGTCCGTGGCCTGTAGCGCTCTGGGTTCCCAGACGCTCAAACGGTCGGAAAAGTCGCCCCTGCTGTTCAGTGGTCAGGCCGGGGCCATTATCGTGAATCCAGAACCGAACCATCCCCTCCTGGGAAGTCGCCCCCAATTCTATGCGCGGAGGGTGTCCCCCGTATTTAATGGCGTTACTGATGTAATTCATCCAGACTTCTTCCACCCAGGGGGCATATCCCAGCGCTATCGGCCAATCGGAGGGGCGGACAATCTCCGCCCCCGAGGCTTGAATCATCGTAGATAGCCGTTCCAGTGCCAACTCCAAAATCTCTTCCATATCCAGTGGCTCTGCCGGTTGGAGATCCGTCCTGCGCAGCCCGGCAAGAAGCATCATATCTTCAATGATCCGTCCCATTTTGTGGGCCACCTGGAGAATGTTATGAATGGCTCTCTGCTTCTCCGCTTCCGTTAAGTTGGAGGACGCATCCTCCAGCAAATCGGCGAAGCCCAGGATAATTCCCAGCGGGTTTTTCAGGTCATGCGCAATGGTATGACCGAAGGCATCCAGTTCCTCGTTCCGGGCCTGGAGTTCCCGGTTTGACCGCTGCAGCGCCTCATCTGCCCGCACCTGCGCCGTAACATCCCGCACGATAACGAGCCAGCCCGTTCCTCGCCCCTGTACGTCTTTTAGTGGAGAGGCCTGCACCTCCAGAACAGATACGCCGGAAGTGGTGCAGCGGACCACCCGAACTTCCGCCGGGGCATGTAAGACGTCCGGACACTCCGGCAATACATCCCCCATGGACACTCCTAAAGATTCCTCCCCAATCGCCAGTATCCTGCGGGCAGCGGGGTTTATGTCTACAACCCGGTCCATCCGATCTACAACAATTACCCCCTCCTGCATCTGCTCAATCAGTGCGGCGCGAGCAGCGGGCAACAGACCGGGCATGTGGTACCGGAAAATACCAGCAGCAAAAACAGCGCCCGACAGGGCAAATGCCAGCGGAGTATAGTCTTTCTGCAGACCAGGAATGAGACGCAGGACATAAATGAGGTTAACGGTCGCGAAAATCAGCACCCCTATCACACCCCATTGCAATTCCCGCCGATAGAGACGGGGTACGGTCAGATACGCGCCGAGGATCAGAATGAACCCGCCGAGGAGAAGCACATAGGCGTAGAAAGTGTGGATCCAGAACCAGGGACCATAGGAAACATGTAGAGCAAGCATATCCCCGACGGGATAAAATGTGTATGTTTGCCAGATCAGATGGTGAAACGAGTTGGTGATGGTCAGGATAAATGTAGTCGCTGGAATGACCGCCAGGGGTCGGAAGTACCTGGCAGAGAGCCAGGATTCTTTCCCGGCATACTGAATGCATAAAGATAGCCAGATCAGGGGAAAAGGGACGACGAAAAGGTAACTCAGTTGGGCCCAGAAAAGGGTGCCGCGCTCCGTAGGCCAGAGGAGTTCCAGCGTGTTGGTGATCAGAAACCCGGCAGCAGATAGCATATAGAGGGCCAGGGTAAAGGCGCCAGAGACTTGCCGGTGACGGAGGGCGTATCCGGCGATCGCCAGCGAAATAACGGCCATTGTCGGTGCGCTCGCGACAAAGAAAAGGTACTGCATCGGCTCCCCCTTAAAAATTAAATCAGTATTCCAATTTCTAATGGCACACTGGGAGCCCGTTGTCCCCTACGAAGTCATGCAACGCTCCATCACCCCAGATATCCGTCCTTCTCCCGGGTAAGCCACAAAATTGAAATGCAAGTGAAGTTATACCTATTATACACCTAAACAGGGAATTGGCAAAGGCACCAGCTGGTGGTATAATTTCATTAAAGGTTCATCTATTCGCGGGGCAAAAAACCTATCTGTGTGAGCCTTTGTCCTCTTCCCGTTGCGGCGCTCGCCGCACGGGGAGGAAGAGAAGAAGTTACGGCGCAGTGGCTTCGCCGCCGCGCGGCCAACCAGCCCTCCCCTCCCCCTGCACGTCAGGGCACAGGGAGAGACGGACAGAAGTTCTTTTTCAGCAAAGAACTGCAGGAAAGGAGGCCAGGATGCGCGTCAGACGCCCTGTGGTTGCCGGTCAGTTTTATCCTGCCGACCGCGCCGGTTGCGTGCGGATGATAGAAGAATGCCTGCCCACCCGGTTGCCCACCGATCTGCCCGAACCCATTGTCGCCGGAGTCGTCCCCCACGCCGGTTGGGTCTTCTCCGGGCCTACCGCCGCAAAGGTCTTCGCCGCCATCAAATCCCAGCAGGTCCCCGAAACGGTTATCCTCCTCAGTGCCAACCATCGCTGGGGCGGGATGCGGGCCGCCGTATACGGGAGCGGGGCCTGGCTTACCCCCCTGGGCGAGGCCGAGGTGGACGCCGACCTGGCCCAGGTAGTGCTCCGGGAGGGCACCGGGATGCTGGTGGATGCCCCAGAGGCCCATTCGGGCGAGCACTCCGCCGAGGTCCAGGTCCCCTTCATCCAGTATCTCTTTCCCCAGACCCGTATTCTGCCCATCCTCCTCTCGCCAGACGAGTCGGCGGTGACGGTTGGGGAAGCCATCGCCAGAGCGATCACCGCGTCTGGAAAAAAGGCCGTGGTGGTGGGGACATCGGACCTGACCCATTACGGGGCAATGTACTACGGCTTCGCCCCCGCGGGGAGCGGGGAGCGGGCCCTGGAATGGGCGCGCGCCAACGACGAGCGCGTCATCCGCCTGATACTGGAGATGAAGGCCGAGGAGATCGTCCCGGAGACGGAGAGCCACCATAACGCCTGTGGCGGAGGGGCGATTGCCGCCACCGTTGCCGCCGCCCGAACCCTGGGCGCCCGGGAAGGCGTTCTGCTGGAATATACGAACAGCCACCTGGTTATGCCCCGCGGCCCCGCCACCGACTTCGTCGGCTACGCCGCAGTGGTGTTTTGATCCCACCATCCCAGCGGAGGTGTACAATGCCTCTTGTAGAGGAGGACCGCCAATTTCTGCTTTCCCTCGCCCGCCAGACCATCACGAGCGTCTTAGAGGGCAGAGAGCCCCAGGAAGTGGACCTGAACTGCGTTTCGGAAGACCTTCGGCGTCCCGGCGCTTCTTTTGTCACCCTGACTATCGGGGGGGAACTGCGGGGGTGTATCGGCTCCATTGAACCGCGCCGCCCGCTGGTGCTGGATGTGCAGGAAAACGCCATTGCCGCCGCTTTCCATGACCCTCGCTTCCCTCCCCTGAGCCGACGGGAACTGGACCGGACTCATATAGAAATTTCTGTCCTCACCGTTCCCCAGCCGCTAAATTATGAAGGCCCCGCAGACCTTCTGGCAAAACTCCGTCCAGGGGTAGATGGGGTGATCATTGAGCGCGGCTGGCAACGGGCAACATTCCTGCCCCAGGTCTGGGAAAAACTGCCCGACCCGTGCGAGTTTCTGGAACACTTGTGCCTCAAAGCGTGCCTGGCACCCAACGACTACCGGCGCTCCGGACTGCGGGTTTACACTTACCAGGTGGAAAAGTTTGAGGAAACGTAACTATGCTGGGCCGCGCCCGCAGAGAAAATAGGGGTTTGCGGTGCAGCAGCCTCGCTGCCGCACCGCAAACCCCGCTCCCGGACCCACTGACTGAATAGTTGCGAGGAAACGCACCTCTGGCGCGACAAAAATTACCTCTTCATGAC
>CAKZOY010000183.1 GCA_937138275.1 uncultured Chloroflexota bacterium | reverse complement strand
GACGCCGCCCCGGCGACCGCGCAGGCGGTCGCCCGGCACGAAGTGCCCTCCCAGGTGCGGTTTCAACCGCTGGCTGAGCAGTTACCGTTTGAGTTGGGACAGGGTGTTCCTGGCAATTTTCGCCGTCAGGTTGAAACTGCGGCTATAGGGCGATGTACGCCTATCGTCCCCCTGCGGGGACGCGGGAAAACGGTCGGCGAAGGCCGATCGTCGGCCAAAGGCCCTCCAGGGGCGACTTTCCGTCGCTGAAATCTTCATTGATGCATATGCCCCCTACCCTCTCCCGTTGCGGCGTCCGCCGCACGGGGAGGGGGATGGGTGGGGTTTCGGGGCGGGCAAGTGCGCCCGTGAAGGCGAGGGTGGGGTTTGTGGAGCGGCGAAGCCGCCCCACAAACCCCACATCCCATCCCTTTCCCCTGCGGAGGGAATTGCCGCACAAGCCCTTCAGCGAAACCAGGTCAGCGCTTCCAGAACCTCTTCCGCGATGCGGCGGGCCAGATCGGGCTCCTGCCGCACAAAATCGGCCAGCGTGCGGTAAGTTTCCAGGTACGCCTCCTTCCCAGGCTGTTCCGGCAGCATAGTGTAACGGGCAATTTCCACCACCCTCTCAGCAGCCAGAAAAGACGGAACCGCGGCGCGGGGACCTCGTTGACGCGGCAGGATGGCCTCCTTTTCCGGCGCAACATCGGTTTCCTTTGCCACAGCCGCCCGGAGGGCCTGGAGCAGGGTTTGCCCCAGACCCGCCTGGCGGGCCAGCGCCCCCTCCAAACTGACGGTTTGCCCATCCCAGGGTCGCTTTTCGGCCCAGAGCAGGGAGCGACCGTCCTCCATCTGCTGGAGAGCACAGTAGCCGTGACGGAGAAGGTAGACTATCGCAGCAAAGAGGAGGGCTGCCGCTTGCCGAGGGGGGTCCGGAGAGGGACCGAAAAGGTCCACCAGCACCGTTTGCCGCTGTCCATCCGAATAGAAGAACCCGGAGAGGTCCTGGGCCACCACCGTACTGGCGACGAGATGGGCGCGCCGATGGTCCGTGATAAATTGAGCCATCCGGTCATCCAGGCCAACGCCGATACGCAGTCCCTCCGGCTGATCGGGCTCCAGCGGCGCCCCGCAGTGCTGGCAAAAGGCCTCCTGATCGTCGGTGTACTGCTTGCAGTGGGCGCAGATCACCATAATCGTACGGTTGCACCAGGGGCAGCGCGAGGCCGGTACGGCGATCGGACGGCCGCAATGCCGACATGTCAACCCCGCCTCGCTCATCTTACTCCTCCTCCAGCCGCAGAATGGCCAGAAACGCTTCTTGAGGGATCACGACCTGCCCGAACTGCTTGAGCCGCTTCTTTCCCTCTTTCTGTTTTTCCAGCAACTTCCGCTTCCGGGTGACATCCCCCCCGTAGCATTTCGCCAGAACGTCCTTTCGCAGGGCCTTGACCGTCTCCCGGGCGATGACCCGACCCCCGATCGCTGCCTGGAGGGGCACCGGGAACAACTGGCGGGGAATGACCTCTTTCATCTTGCGCACCAGCGCCGACCCCTTTTCGTACGCCTGATCCCGGTGGACAATGAGTGCCAGCGCGTCCACCGGCTGTTCGTTGACCAGGATGTCCAGTTTCACCAGGTCCCCCGGACGGTAGCCCTCAAAGGTGTAGTCCATAGAGGCATACCCGCGGGTAGCGGACTTCAGCCGGTCGTGCAGGTCCACAATCATCTCGGAGAGAGGCATATGGAAAGTCAGGACCACCCGTTGCGGGTCCAGGTACTCCGTCGTCTCGTACTGGCCGCGGCGGCGGGTCACCAGTTCCATGATCGGCCCGATGTAGGCGGTGGGGGTGAAAATCTGCACCTTCATCCAGGGCTCACGGATTTCCCGGATGAACGCGGGATCGGGCAGGTCGGCCGGACGGGAGACTTCCAGGACTTCACCCCGCGTCGTCACCACCTGATAGGCCACACTGGGAGCGGTCGCGATGAGGTCCAGGCCGTACTCCCGCTCCAACCGCTCCTGGATGATTTCCATATGGAACAGTCCCAGAAATCCGCAGCGGAAGCCGAACTGGAGCGCCTGGGAGGTCTCCGGCTCAAAGGTCAGGGAGGCATCGTTCAGGCGGAGTTTTTCCAGTGCCTCCCGCAGGTCCTCGTAGTCCTCTGCCTCCACCGGATACAAACTGGCGAAGACCATCGGCTTGGCCGGACGGTAGCCGGGGAGGGGGTCGTCGGCGGGACGGGCGGCATCGGTCAGCGTGTCGCCCACGCGGCACTCGCGGACGGTCTTCAGGCCGGTGGCGATGTAGCCGACCTCCCCCGTCTCCAGGCGGCCGGTGGGCTGCATCTGGGGGGTGAAGATGCCGATCTCCACCGGGTCGGTCTCCAGACCGGTGGACATCAGCATCAGGCGGCGCCCTTTCTCCACCGTACCGTCCATCACGCGCACGTAGGCGACGACGCCCTTGTAGGAATCGTAGTGGGAGTCAAAGATGAGCGCGCGCAGGGGAGCGTCGGGCCGACCGGAAGGGGGCGGGATCTTCCGCACCACGGCCTCCAGAAGGGCCGGGACGTTGGTCCCCTCTTTGGCCGAGACGCGCAGGACCTCATCGGGGGAAACGCCCAGCAGGTCGGCGACCTCGGTGGCGATTTCATCGGGCCGGGCGGCGGGCAGGTCTATTTTGTTGATCACAGGAAGGATTTCCAGCCCGGCCTCCAGGGCCAGGTAGAGGTTCGCCATCGTCTGGGCCTCTATCCCCTGGGTGGCGTCCACCACCAGGACGGCCCCCTCGCAGGCCGCCAGCGCCCGGCTGACCTCGTAGGAGAAGTCCACGTGGCCGGGGGTGTCTATGAGATTCAGTTCGTAGGTCTGGCCGTCGGCCGCGCGGTAGGTCATCCGCACCGCCGACGCTTTGATGGTCACCCCCCGCTCCCGTTCCAGGTCCATAGAGTCCAGGACCTGCTCGGCCATCTCCCGTGCCGGGATGGTGCCGGTCAACTCCAGGAGCCGGTCGGCCAGCGTGGATTTGCCGTGGTCAATATGGGCGATGATGCAGAAATTGCGAATGGTCTCCTGAGCCACAGTGCATCTTGTTGCTGAGCAGTTACTTTCATTTTAACCCTGGCATAGGGATTGTCAAGTGGGGAACAGCATAGGCTTGTGCAGCAAATCGTTTCGGGGGAACGGCGCGCCCGCGAAAAAAGAGAGAGGGGTTTGTGGGGGCGGCTTCGCCGCCCCCAACCCCATACCCCACCCCTTTCCCATGCAGGGTGAATTGCGGTGCAAGCCCGGCATCCCCGTGAGATGTTGATGGGTGTTTTACCGCGGAGAGCGCGGAGTTCGCAGAGATTTTTCTCCGCGGTCTCTGTGTACTCCACGGTTGAGAGAAACAAAAAACCGCACAGCCTGCGGAAGGGCCGTGCGGTTCTGGCTCAGCCGAAAGAAGGGGAGTTTAATAGCGTCGCCGCTCTCTGCGCCGTTCTCCTCGCGGCTCTCGGGCTTCCTGAGGGCGAGCCTCGGCCACCCGGATGGAGCGCCCGTCCACCATCCGACCGTTTAACTGGTTGATAGCTTCCTGCGCTGCCCGATGGTCAGCCATTTCCACGAAGCCGAAGCCGCGGGACTGGCCGGTCATCCGATCGGTGACGATGTTCACCGAAACGACCTCACCGACGCTCCGGAACAGGTCCGAGAGAGTAGCTTCGGTCGTGGCGTAACTGAGATTCCCGACATACAGCCTGGTTGACATCTTTCCTCCTGCGGCCCCACGGCCGCTGACTGAGTGGCCTACAGGACGCGCACCTGAGTGGCGTGCAGTCCCTTGGGGCCCTTCTCTACGGCGAACTCCACCCGCTGGCCTTCGCGCAGCGTGCGGAAGCCATCCCCCTGGATGGCGGTGTAGTGGACGAACACGTCCTCGCCCCCATCCTGAGAGATGAAGCCGTACCCCTTGGCATCGTTGAACCATTTCACGGTTCCGGTCACTTTACTGCTCACGTCTTCTACCTCCTTTTTGAAACGGACATCGGCGGGCGAATATTCCGGCTCAACAAAAAAGACCACCCGGCCTCCGCAAGCCTGGGTGGTCTCTCTCGGACTGCGCCAGAACTTACTTCGCCCTGCGTAGGATAGTATACCACGATTTCTAAAAAGGTCAAATGCTCATACCCACGGTTCGCTCATTTTTACAGCAGTTTTGGGAAACGGAGAGTCACTTCTCCGATACTTATGCTGATTTAAAATAGACGAATCGGGTATCTGATCGGTTCGCCCCACCCCCCAGCCCCCTCCCCGTTGAGGGCGGACGGATCGTCCGCCCCTA
>CAKZOY010000182.1 GCA_937138275.1 uncultured Chloroflexota bacterium | reverse complement strand
GGGGCCCAATCTCTTTCGGCTCACCGGGGACCTCTTTCGGCCGGAAGCCGAATTGGGTAATACCATTTATACTTTTAACGCATAATTTGTCATTATAATTTAGAATCTGCCATTGTCAATGTAGTTACGGGGTACCTCCCTGCACTTTCAGGGAAATTAAATCAACTATTAATGGACATTAGGGGATTTTGCTCTCGGGAGGGCTTAATGAGCGCCGAATTGGATAAGGTTTTTCCAGGTCAGAATGTCGGGCCGTATAAGATCGTGCGCGCGTTCCAATCGCGCGGGGGAATGGCACGGGTCTTTGAAGTGGAGGTCCGAGAGAAATACCGCCGCCCCGGATTCCCTCGTCGCCTGGCGATGAAAATCGCCAAGCCGGAATTCCAGGCCTCTCTCTCGGCGGAAGCCGATTTCCTCTCCCGCTTCAATCATCCCCACGTGGTGCGCATCTACCCGATCATCGGCTACCACAAGCCGGTTTGGGCCGCCAGAGAGCAGTTCCCCTTCGGCGAGGGCTGGTATTACACAATGGAACTGCTGACCAGTGGGTCTCTCCAGAGCTGTCTGCACCGCCCCACCACGCTCACCGACCTGTTGCGTACCCCTGCCGACGGCGACGCCCATCCGTTGCATCTGCTGGAGGTCATCGTCATCGCCCGCCAGATCGCGATGGCCCTGGAACATATCCACGAGCGCTTCGTGGTGAACCTGGATGTCAAGCCAGGGAACATCCTCTTCCGCCATCGCTCGTTCCGGTATATGCGGGGTACTGCCCCTCACGCCGTTCTTTCCGACTTCGGGATCGCCCGCGACCTGCGCTACCCCCGTGCCGGACTGTTGGGGGTGGTCACTCCCGAGTACGTTTCACCGGAACACGCTCTGGAGACTTATCGTCCCGGGCAGGTGGTGGATGCCCGATCGGATATTTTCTCTATGGGCATTGTTGTCTATGAAATGGCTACCGGTCAGTTGCCCTTTGAGAACATCGCCTGCATCACGGATCCGGATTATCGTCCCGTTCCTCCGCGGGAGATCCGTCCGGCGATCCCGCCGGACCTGGAATCCATCGTGATGCGCTGCCTGGAAAAGGATCCTGACCGACGCTTCCAGAGCGCGCGGGAGTTATGCATCGCGCTGGAGCGGGTGCCGACGCCGATGGACTGGCCCGTCATTGCCCGCCGGGCGACCGTGGCAGCCGCCCTCTTCGCGTTCAGCATAGGAGGATGGGGCCTCGCTCAGATGATAAACCGGGACAGTACAACTACTCCGGTTCCTTCCACCGTCACTCCTATCGTCGTCACGCCCCCCGTGACGGTCGTTCCGCCCGTTTCCGAGACGCCTCCGACGCCTACTTTGCGCCCCACTTCTACACCGGTGCCCACGAAAACCCCCACCCCTACACCCCGGCCAGTGACTCCGACTCCTTCCCCCGTTTCTGGATCAGGAGGATAGACATTATGAGGCGGTTGATAGGGTGTCTTCTCTGCGGTATCGTCTGTTGGACTCTGGCAGTGCCCGCCCTCCAGGCTCAGGTCAGCGGCCCTCTGCTCTTCGTTCAGGGAAGCGCGGATGCAACCTCTGCTCCCCCTCAGGTTCAGACTTACGTTTCCCTGATAGACCCCACCACTGCCGAATCCATTCCGGGCATTCCGGCAGACCAGTTCCAGGTGTGGGAGGTCGGTACGCCGATGGAGGACCTTTCGGTGGAATATCTTCCGGTGGGGCTGGCGGTCGTGGTAGTGGTAGACCGGGGAGGCATCTCCGCCCCCGGCGACCCCCGCCTGCGCGAAGCGACCGATCTGGTGCGGGAATTGCTGGCCCGCCTCTCCGTGACCGGAGCCCCGAACGATGATATGGTCGCCATCGTGGGTATCGGAGAGAAAGGCGTCCTCTCCCCGATGGAAAACTTCACCTATAATCCCGTGGATATCAATATGGTCCTGAACGCTCTGGTGGTGATGGAAGGCGAGCCCCTTCGGGGGGTTACTCCTCTCTACGAAGGACTGGACGGGGCGCTCTCCCTTCTCATCGCCAACCCCGACGCTCTGATTCGCAAAACCATCGCCCATCGTCGGAAAATCGTTATCGTCTTCTCCGATGGCGTAGACCGGAACTTCAGCAACGCCGCGCGGGAGGAGGACATCATCCGCAAGGCCAACGGGGCGGATATCAGTATCTACACCGTCGGGATGGCCCGTTGGAACCGACCGTTGGCGGATGAGGGAGTCCTGGTGCGTCTGGCTCGTCAAACTGGAGGCATCTATCAGTTACACAACAACGATGCCACCCACCAGCAGGTGCTGGCGTTGATGGACCGACTGGCGACCCAGCGCTACCAGTACATTTTAACCTATCCGACGCGCCGGCCCAAGGGGGATTACACGCTGAAGGTAGAGGCGCGAACCGATATCGGCTCCGCCGAGCGCACTCTCTCCTTCTCTTCCGTCCTGGAGTGCCCTCAGATCGCCCTGATCGCCCCCTCCGATGGGCTGGCGGTGACAGTACCTTATTCCCGAGAGCGACGGGGGTTCGTTCCAGCGACCGTTTCCCTCCAGGTTCAGATCAACCCCACGGACGGTGTGCTCCGGTTTCCCCGCGAGGTCCGCTACCTGGCGAACGGAGTGCTCATCGGCTCCAGCACCGTTTCCCCGACTTTTGAGTTCACCTGGGACCTGAGCACCATCGTTACTGCGACGGAGGAACTGCAAACGCAGGGCTTCACTTTGGTCGCTACCGCCGAGGATGCCTATCTGGGAGAGCCGATGGAAAGCGCACCGGTCAATATCCGTGTCACGTGGGAGCCGATCCAGTACGAACCGCTGGAACGGGTCCTTCTCTGGGCCCGTACCAACTGGTGGTTGCTGTCCATCTGGGCTCTCCTGACCCTGGGCATCCTGGTGTTGCTCGTTCTGCTGATCCGGACGCGCGGAGAACTGGCCCGCCGCGCCATTGTCAGCACTACCGGAGTCCTGCGGGGCATCACCCGTAGGCTGGGAATGGCTCCGCCGCACACCCCCGCAAAACTGGTCGTCGTCCAGGGTACCGGAATCGGTCGGGAGTTCCCCCTCAATGTCCCGTTGGTCAAAGTGGGACGCGACCCCCAGTTCGCCGATTTTGCCCTCTACGACGATTATGTCTCCAATCCCCATTTCTCCATTCAGATGGAGCAGGGTCAGTGTTACATTGTGGACGAGGGGAGCACCAATCGCACCTTCGTCAACGGCGCACCACTGGAGCCGTTCCAGCGGGTGCCGCTTCCCCCCGGCGCGTTCATTGACGCCGGGCAGGTCCGGATGCAGTTGATCTGGGAAAATCATCCCTGGTCGGTTCCGGAAGGTGCGGCGCCGACTCCCGCAGCGGCGGATACCGCTTTTCGCCCGTCGGCCGAGGAGAACACTCACCCGTTGCGGGAAGAGGCGGCGCAGGCGCCGCTGGTGAAGGGCTTTACCACACCTCTGCCGTCGGCGGAACGGTCCGAAAGCGCGGCGCAGGAGGAGGTTGGGGAGACGTTTTAACCTCACCCTCACCCCGTCACCAGGGGGACGCCGTGCCGCTGCTGCTCTGTAGGGCGACGTCCGTGTTGGTACCGGTCAGCGAAGGCCGACCGTCGGCCGGAGCCCCCTGCGGGCGACTTCCAGTCGCCGGAATCTTACGGGAGGGCCAACATTTCATCCGCCAAACCGACGGAACGGGCACCGGTGCAGAAGGAGGATCACCGATGAGCGAGAATCAGCAGATAGAAGAGGGAATCTGTCTGGACGCGCTGATCCGTCCCGGCGATATCATCGGGCCGTATCAGGTTGTGCGGGCCTTTCCTGGCACCGGAGGAATGGCCCAGATTTTTGAGGTGCGGGTGCGGCGCAAATACCGACGCCCGGATGTTCCCGTCCGCCTGGCGATGAAAGTGGCCCGTCCGGAGTACGAGGCCGCTCTCTCCGCCGAGGCCGACTTCCTGCGCCGCTTCGCCCATCCCCACGTCGTGCGCATCTATCCCCTCCTGGGATACCACAAGTCCGTCTTCGCCGCACGGGAGCAGTTCCCCTTCGGCTGGGGCTGGTACTACACGATGGAACTGGTGGACGGGGGATCGCTGGCCCAGTACCTTTTCCGCACCACCCTCTCCGACGGCCTCTTCCGGGCTCGTTCGGCCGAGCGGGCGCGGCCGCTGAGCCTTCTGCTCACGCTGGGGGTCGCCCGTCAGATGGTGGCTGCTCTGGAGCACATCCACGGCCACCACGTCCTCAACCTGGATGTCAAGCCGAACAACGTCCTTTTCCGGCGTCGCCGCTTCAAGTTCCTGCGCAGCACCGTCCCGTATGCCGTTCTCTGCGATTTCGGCCTGGCTCGGGATATGCGCTTCCCCCGCCTCGGCATCCTGGGGGTCGTCACCCCGGAGTACCTCTCCCCGGAGCAGGCGCAGGAAGTGGAGGGCCTGCCGGTTACCGTGGACGCCCGCTCGGACCTCTTTTCACTGGGGGGTATGATTTACGAAATGCTGACTGGTCAACTGCCGTTTGCCGATATGGAGGAGTTGAGGGACCCGGATCATCTTCCTCCTCCCATCCGCCGACTTCGTCCAGACGTTCCGGAGCCGCTGGAGCAGGTGGTGATGCGGGCGCTGGCGAAGAACCCCCAGGAGCGCTTTCAGAGCACTGCCGAGATGCGCCGTTCCCTGGAAGCGATCCCGTTGCCGCGGGACTGGGAAGCGCTGGCCCGGCGGGGGAGTATGGGCATTGCCCTGATCGCCTGGCTGCTCACCAGCAGTTGGGCCACGCAGGGGATCCTTTCCTCCCTTCGCACAAACTCGCCGACCCCGCTCCCCACGCCGGTGGGTGTCCCCCTGAAAACCTCAACCCCGTCCGCCGAGCGCCGGACCCCCGACCCCTTATTCACCGAGACGCCCGCCGCTCCGCGTCCCACTTCCACTCCGGCACCCACACCTCCTCCGTCGGCCCATATATCCCATCCCTCGGCCTCAGGAGGCTGATTGATGAACGTCTCATCTGTGCCCAATCGTTCTACCGGCAATACTTCCCAGAGGCTTTCCTTCCCTCCCCTGGAGGTACGGAGCGCCACCGATAAGGGCCGTCAACGGGAGGGGAACGAGGACGCCATCTATCCCCACACCGATTCCAGCACCTTCCCCTTCCAGCCCGATCCCACCCGGTTGGCCTATATGGGACAGATCCTGGTGGTGGCCGACGGGGTGGGGGGCGGGGGATCGGGCAGCGAAGCCAGCCGCTGGGTCCGTCGGGTGATGGTGGAACGGTACTATGACTCCCCTCCCGATGTCAATCCCGGCTACAACCTCCAGCAGGCCGTTCTGCAGGCCAACGTGGCCCTCTACCAGTATATCCAGAGCACCGGTGCCCGGGATGCCGGAAGCACCATCGTTGCCGCCGTTATTTATGGAGATATCCTGTACGTGGCAAATGTGGGCGATAGCCGCGCC
The DNA here is from genome assembly GCA_937138275.1 of uncultured Chloroflexota bacterium. Classification (GTDB taxonomy): domain Bacteria; phylum Chloroflexota; class Anaerolineae; order B4-G1; family DUEL01; genus SpSt-77. The sequence goes on along the minus strand of CAKZOY010000182.1, from coordinate 12,153 downwards.
TACCTCTTCCGCAACGGTCAGGTGGACCGCATTACTCGGGATCACACCCTGGCCCAGCAGAAGTACGATATGGGGCAGATCAGCCTGAAGCAACTGGAGATAGACCCCGACCGGAACGTACTGCTGCGTTCTATGGGGGCCGCCCCGACGGTTGTCGTGGACTTGAACCAGCGGCGCCTCGCCCCGGGCGATGTGATCCTTCTCTGCTCCGACGGCCTCACCGATGTGGTGCGGGACGAGGAGATCGCCAGAATTGTCCAGAAATACGCGCCCCAGCGAGCCGTTCGGGAATTGATCAAACTGGCGAACAAACGGGGCGGACCGGACAACATCTCGGTGGTGATCGCCCGGGTGGGGGGCAAGGCGGCGACCGTCCCCAGGCAGCAGCCTGCCCGGAAAGCCCTCTCCCTCTCCGCCCGCCAGCGCATTATTCTGGGGATCATCGGCGGGCTGGCCCTGCTGGTATGCCTGGTGAGCGGCGCCCTGTGGGGGTTGACGGCGATCTGGAATCGGCAGCACACCCCCACACCGCCCGCTCCCGTCCAGACCCGACCCCACACAACGCCGACCGCTGAGGTGATGGCCCCAACGCTCACAGAGGAGGTCAGTGGCACCCCGCGGCCCACGGCGACCCGTGCTCCAGCGCCCACTCCCACCTTCACCCGCGTCCCACCCACCCGCACCCCTCCACCTACCAGCACACCGACCCCGTCGCCGGTCGCGCCTCCACCCGGAGGCGGGGAACAGCCACCACCGCCGCCACCACCACCACCACCACCACCGACGCCCGAAGGGGGATGATTTTTCCGCTCCGGACTGCGCTGTCGCCTTTCGCTTGCCGTTGACCCATTTTTTAGACCTCATCGGAGAGGTTAGGACGATATCCTTCTCCCGCTACAGAAGGTGCTGAAAAAGTCGCTTTGGGGGAACAAAATCCCGGGAAAAGGCGGAAAATGCTCCGAAAGTGGAGCAGAATTACCAGTTTCTTGGTGTCTCGGCGGTTTAGGGAGGAATTTTCTCAGCACCCTCTGCGGCCAGAAAGGGGGTGAGGTTAAAGGGGGACCCGTTCCCTCTCATCAGAGATGGTTAACGTGCATCGTTGGGGATGAAGTGGCAGCAGTTCCATCAGCCAGACCGGCTGAACGGTTATTATCACAGAACATCTGAGGTGCATTATGGGCAAGGATAGGACGTCTGTTCGCGCACTGCTGGCATTCGGACTGGCACTGATAGCGCTGGTCTTATGGATAATCGGCCTGGGCGGACCTGCCCAGGCCGCCCCCGGCACCGGCACCGACCCTGCGATTCGCTTTATCACCCTCAACGCCGACCTTCCCCTCTATGACCCCGCCGACGGCGACGGAGTGACCAAAACCGTCTATTTTTCCAACGCCGTCGGAGGAGTCCTCACCCTGACGGTGGAGATGACGGGAACCCCTCCCCTCACCTTTACCGCCGGTGCGGCGTTCGGCGAGGCGGAGCGAACCTACACCTCCGGGACGTCTCCGAATCTTCCCTGGACGGTGAAGGTTTCGTACACCATCTCCACCGGCCACAGCAGCCAGGAAAACGTCCCGTTTGTCGTGACCAATACCGACGAAATACCGGTCACCGTCGCCATCACTTTTGTCCGGGACATCACCGGCCCGACGGTCGCTATCTCCTCCCTCCCGACCGGGTACTTCACCGGCACTAAACTGGTGGTCACCGGCACGGCGGCGGACAACGAGGGAGGAGCGGGCGTGCAAAGAGTCCGGGTGGCGACCGACACTTCCTGGGTCCAGGCCGATGGAATCTCGCCCTGGGTCTATACGGTCTCTTTCGGGACCGAAGACGGGACCGTATACACCGTCTCGGCGACGGCCGAAGATTTTCTGGGAACGGCGGGCCTCGTCGCCACGCGCTCTGTTACCGTGGACAACCGGCCTCCGGCCAACCCGTCGGTGGTCACAACGACGGACGGCACCCCCCTGGGCACGTGGATTCCCCGCAACTCCGTTCCCATCTCCTGGAGCGCCGTCTCGGACGGCAGCGGGGTAGCGTATTTCTACCGCTGGGATTCCGCTCCCGGCACTCCGGTGGGGGATGGCGATCCCTACACGACCACGCAGGTTGTGACGGCCTCTTTTTCGTCGGGAGATAACTGGTTCCATCTGCGGGCGAAAGATGGCGCCGGAAACTGGGCGACGGATACCGTCCACCTGGGCCCCTTCAAAGTGGATACAGCGTTGCCGACGGTGACCGTTCTGTACCCTGCGGCCGGCAGCGTCCTGACGACATCCCATCAACCCCAGATCGTTATCACCGGCACGGCGGGGGATGAACATTCCGGTGTGGAAGTCGTCTCGGTGACTACCGGGGCTGGGTGGTTCCCGGCTATCGGGACGGCGGCCTGGGCCTATACCTGGACTCTGCCCACGGCCGATAACAAACTCTACACGGTCACGGCGCAGGCGCAGGATATCGCCGGGAACGTCAGCGCGCCAGCCAGCGTCACCGTCAGGGTGGATACGGTGACCCCAACGGCAAGCGCCCCCCAACCCCACCGCGCCCCCTGGGTCACCTCCACCGTGGTCTATACCTGGCCTGCCTCCACCGACGGGGCGGGGATCGCCGGGTACTGGGTGAACATCACCAGCACCGGAGGGTTCACGGACACGCTCTGGGCTTCGGGGACCAGCCTGACCGTTAATGGGGTATCCGAAGGGCAGGGCTACTTTGCCCGCGTGCGGGCGGTGGATGGAAACGGGAACAGAGGCAACTGGAGCGGCCTCAGCCCCGTCGTCACCCCCGACCTCTCCGCCCCGACCATCAGTAATGCCTACGCCTCCGGTCTATCGGACTACTTCTATATTTCCGGCCTGACCCTGTTCTACACCAACACCTCCGGCTCTCCCAAAACGTTCTATGTTGGAGGAAATGCGGCGGATGGAGGCCCCTCCGGGCTGGATAGGGCTACTTTCTCTTCGGCCTTTGGAAGTGCGCCCAACGATGATACCACTCCGGCAGCCTTCTCCGGTTCCTATGACGTGCCGCCGGGGGCGACAGAAAGCGGCCAGATCACCGTCACAGTTTACGACAAAGCGGGGAACCGGGCGACTCAGGTGTATACTTACACTTACGATGGCCTTCCCCCTGCTACGGGCGGGATCACCATCGCCGGAGGTGCCTACTACGTGAGCAGGACGAATGTCTCCCTGAGCCTCTTCGCTGCGGATAACGTCACCGGCTGCGGCGTCGCCCAGATGTGTCTGAGCAACGGCCCTGCTTGCTCCTCCTGGCAATCCTACAGCATCACTGCCTCCTGGACACTGGACGATTCCGATGGGGAAAGGACCGTTTACGCCTGGTTCCGCGATAATCTGGCGAACGCCGCCGGGCCGTTCACCGATACGGTCTTCCTGGACCGGGTCACGCCCGCTGGAAGCATCACGGTCGCCGGGGGAAGCCTGTATACGGTGGGCATCACCGTTACCCTCACTCTGACGGCGGACGATCCGCCTCCCGCCAGCGGCGTCGCCCGAATGCGCCTGAGCAACGATGGCACTTCCTGGAGCGGATGGGAGGATTTCACCTCTACCCGTCTGTGGACGCTGGACGGAGCGAGCGATGGCTTGAAGACCGTCTACGTCCAGTTCCAGGACCGGGCGGGCAACGTCGGTGGCCCGTTCTCCGATACCATCCTTCTGGATCGCCGGGGGCCGACGGTAACGATTGTCTCTCCGAGCGCGGGGCAGGTTCTGACCGGAGTCCACCAGCCGACGTTTGTGATCACCGGCACGGCGGGGGATGAACATTCCGGTGTGGAAGTTGTCTCGGTGACTACCGGGGCTGAGTGGTTCCCGGCTATCGGGACGGCGGCCTGGACCTATACCTGGACCCTGCCCACGGCCGATAACAAACTCTACACGGTCATGGCACAGGCGCAGGACATCGCCGGGAACGTCAGCGCGCCAGTCAGTGTCACCGTCAGGGTGGATACGGTGACCCCAACGGCAAGCGCCCCCCAACCCCACCGCGCCCCCTGGGTCACCTCCACCGTGGTCTATACCTGGCCTGCCTCCACCGACGGGGCGGGGATCGCCGGGTACTGGGTGAACGTCACCAGCACGCAGGGATACACCGGGGTTTTCTGGACCGCACAGGCTGTACTCACCTTCACTCAGGCGACGGTGGAGGGGGTGGGATACCGTGCCCGTGTGCGGGCGGTGGATGGGAACGGGAACAGAGGTAACTGGAGCGGCCTCAGCTCCGTTGTCACTCCCGACCTGAGTGCCCCGACGGTGGTGGTGACGGCTCCTGCCCAACTGGCGGTCGGCCCGATCCCTGTTTCCTGGTCGGCGGCCGATACTCTCTCCGGTCTGGAAGGGGGGTACACTGTTCTCTATAAGGAGGATACAGGCAGCTGGCAGGTATGGCTTCCGTATACTACGCTCACCCAGGCGGATTTCGTTACCGTCACTCTGGGGCGTGTATACACTTTCCGTACTATTGCTTATGATCGGGCCGGGAATGCCGGCGAAGGGACGGCGACAACGGCCTATCGCTCTTTCCACATCTACCTCCCGCTGGTCCTGCGAAACTATCCGCCCGCCTGGAGCCGGGGAAGCGGCACCTCCGGTCAATTCCGCTCCCCTGCCTATTGCAAGTCCAACGTCTGGTACGCCGGTACCTGGGACAACGGGGTATGGAAATCCACAGATAATGCCCAGAACTGGAGTCAGGTGATCCAGGAGAGCCGCAACCCTTTGCCGGTTGTCCCCAACCCCGTTGATTGCAATCAGGGGTTTGTCAGGGTATGGAATGACGGGGTGTACAAAATTACGGGGAATACAGCGACGGCGATCAACAATGGCCTGGGTGAACTCCAGGTCTATGGGTTGGTCCTCAGCGGAACTACCCTCTACGCCGGGACGAATACTAAGGGGGTTTACAAGACGGGTATCAATAATATCTCCTGGCAGGAGGCCAATACGGGCATTACTGAGAAACGGATTCGCTCTCTCTTCGTCTTCGGAAGCGAGATATACGCCGGCGCGCGGGACTGCAAACTCTACATCTCCTCCAACGGCGGGCAGTCGTGGTTAGAACAAACCGTTCTGATGACCGGTTGTGGCGATGCCCAGGTCTGGAGCATCGCTCGGGCCGAGAACACCCTCTATGCCGGACTGGGGCTGAATAAGGGGCTCTATGCCCGCGTCGGCGGCGAAAACTGGAGTAAGGTGACGTCCATCCCGGACCGGACCATCTATGGCCTGGCCCACGATGCGGACAACAGAGTGCTCTACGTGAGCACCTACGGCGCCGGGGTATACCGCTGCCCGCTGGACGGACAGGGGATGGTGACGGGCTGCACACCCCACAACATCGGCCTTTCCACCCTGAACACCTGCGAACTGGGGATCGGCGGCGGTCGGCTGGTGGTTGGAAGTGACGACGGCATCTGGTATCTGCCCCTATTCCGATAGACGATGCGCACCGCCGGAGAAGTCCTGCAGAACCGTTACCGGATTCTCTCCTGCCTGGGGCAGGGTGGGATGGGGGCAGTCTATCGCGCCACGGAGCAGAACATCATCATCCAGCCGAACGGCCAGGCGATCCTGGTGGATTTCGGGCTGGTGAAGTTGTGGGACCCCCGCGACCTGCAGACGCAGACGGCGCTGCGGGCGCTGGGAACGCCGGAATTTGCGCCGCCAGAACAGTACGATCTGGTGGCGGGACACACTGATGTCCGTTCGGATATCTACAGCCTGGGCGCGATGCTCTACTCTGCGCTGACGGGGAGGCCGCTCCTGACGGCGGCGACGCGCATCGCCGACCTGGAGCGGCCTCTTCCGTCCCCGCCGCCGGGGACGGTCAGCGGGCCGGTGTGGGCGGCGGTGATGCGGGCGATGGAACTTCCCCGCGTTCTGCCGGATGGCCGGTATCCTGTGGGGATTGACGGTTCTCCGGACCCGGCCCCAGACCCCCACACCCACTCCGCCGCTCCCGACCGGCGTCCTCGGAACACCGACCGAGGTGATGGCGTCGCCGATGCCCGCCCAGCGTGGCGTGGGCACTCCCTGGCCCACCGCCACTCCGGTCACAACGGCCCCGCTGCGGCCGACGGCGACGTCCATTCCCACCTTCACTCCTACCTTCACTCGCATCCCGCCCACCCGCACCCCGACGCCGACGGCGACGCCCGAGCCGCCTCCGCCGCCACCGCCCGCGCCCGAGCCGCCTCCGCCGACAAATCCGCCTCCTCCCCCCCGAATGGGGTTGAAGAGGGCGAAAGGGGGCTTTCTGCGGCCGAATAGGTATTTCAGGATACGGTGCCTATGTCACGCGTATGCCCTTCCTGTGGCTATGAAGTTCGGAAGCCCGGAGCCCGTTTCTGCCCTACCTGCGGCCGGCCGCTGAGGTCTTCCGACCGGCCGGCCGGGAATGCCCGGCTGATCGTGGCCGTGCCGGGGCAACCCGTTCGGGAGATCCCCCTGAACCGTCCTTCGCTGACGGTCGGTCGCGCCTCCGATAACGACATCGTCATCCCGCAGAGCCACATTTCCAGCCGTCACGGGTGGCTGGACCGGCAGCCCGACGGCGCCTGGCGCTACACCGATCTGGAAAGCACCAACGGCTCCTTTCTGCGCGGGCAGCGGGTTCAGCAGGCGGTGCTCCGGGACGGTGATGTGCTGTTCCTGGGCGGCCCTCCGGCAACGGCCGTGCGCCTGATCTTCCGCGCCAGAGCGCAGGAGACGAATCGGTGCCCCCGATGTGGGGCTGCCAACCGGGAGGGTGCCCGCTTCTGCCGCGTATGTCGGGCTCCCCTGGCGCCGGTAGGGGATGCCCGCAGCATCGGCGGCCTTCCGTGCCCCCGCTGCGGCACGGAAAACCGGGGCGATGCCCGTTTCTGCCGGGGGTGCGGCGCCTCTCTGCAGGACGCCGTTCCGGGCGCCTCCCCGGCGTTCCCACCGGCGCCTCCGCCGGAAAAATCGTCCCCACCGATTGGTGGGCCTCTCTCACAACCGCGGGAAAGGGGGCGGCGCACTTCCCCCCTGGGGATTGTCGCGATGGGCATCCTGGGCCTCTTCTGCCTGCTGGGGGCGGCGATTCTCCTCAGTTGGGTCATCTCCTGGGGATGGATCCCCTCCGCACCCGTCACCGAAGATATCACCCCCACGCCCCCCGCTCCTCCGCTCCCCGAGGCGGGACAACTGCCCAGCCGTCCGGTGGAAAAACGGCTCCACGGATACGTCCATTCCGAGGGGGAATACGGTTTCAACTACCCCGCCGACTGGGAAGGGTACATTGTGCAGGACGATGTGCTGTTTCACCTGACCACCGGCGCCACGGTACGGGTCCACGTGGAGCCGGCCCCGCCCGAACAGACCCTGGAGGAGTACATCCATCAGGCGAACCAGTTCCCTCCGGTAGACGTGCTGGAATCGTGGGAGACCGCTCTGGGCGGGGAGTTTGCCGTGTGCCAGAAAGTTGCCTTCGCGGGCGAGGAACGCCTGCGGGCCGTCGTCTGCTTCACGCGCCATCGGGACCGCATCTACATCGTTTCGCTGACGGCGCTGGACGAACTCCCGGAGGCGCAGCAACAGGAAAGCCTGGACGAATTTTTCGTCCTCCTGCGCTCGTTTATCCTGCAGTGAGGAACCGGCGATGAAAGCCCGAACCGTCCTGGTGCAGATATCCGTAACGCTGCTCCTGCTGGCGCTGGGGTTCCCTTTCCGCCCAACGCTTCGGGCGGCGATCTCCGAGCCGTCCCAGTGGCGGCTCCCCCTTCCGGCGGGAACCTGGTACATCACCCAGGGCCCGAAGGATACGCTGGATTGCAGCCGGCACTCTTTCTCCCACTGTTGGGGGGTCTGGAACCAGTGCGCCATAGATGTCGTGAAGGAGGTCGGGAAGACGGAACCGAACCGCGGGCAGTGTATTCTCAGTCCCGCCGACGGTCGGGTGATCCGGGCGGGGTACGATGCCACCGGCGGCGGCAACTACATCCAGATAGAACATGGGGAAGGAGGACGGAGCTCCCTCTACCTGCACCTGATGAACCCCGTTTACACCGGGATGCATGCCATGAGCCGACCGGTCGTCCGCCAGGGAGACATCATCGGGTACATGGGCTGGGGAGGCGATAGTAAGAACGGTGGATACCATCTCCATTTCGCGGTGCTGGCCAGCGCGAAGGGGGATGCCTGCATCAGCATGGCGGGCATTGATGGGAACTCCGTTCTGAGCACTGGCTCCGCCATCATTTCCACTAACCAGCCCAGAGGCCCCTGCCCGGTGGCGACCGCTGTACCGGTTACTCCTCAGCCGACAGTTATGCCCGTTCCCTCATCGTCTTCCGGCGACCCCGACCCGTGGGACGTCAGCTGGCTTCCCGCTGACCGCAACCAGGTCATCGCCGCCATCAACGCCATTATCACCGACCCTTCGGCGGGAGGGTCTCCGAACGCAGGCCTGCGCGGGCACGGGGAGGCGATCCTGAACTATGCGCTCTCTTCCATTGAGGGCAATCCGGCCGGTGTGAACCCCGCGTTCGCCCTGGCGATGTTCCGCAAAGAAGCGAATTTCGCCTCCCGCGGTGTGGCGGCGACGAACAATAACCCCGGAAACATCCGCTGCGGGAGAGGGGGCCGCCCCTTCTACGGCGCGATCGGCTGCAACCAGGGCTTCGGGGTCTACCGGACGATGGAAGAGGGGGTACGGGGCTACTTCTGGCTGATGCAAGCCGAGTATAAACCCGGCGGTGTCATCAGCCGCAACTGTCCGGATATCCCCTGCATCATCCGCGCCTACGCTCCCTCCGCCGACGGAAACAACACCGAACTGTACATCCAGCAGGTCACCCGGTGGACCCGCGAATTTCAGGAGCGGATCCGGAGCGGCGGGACGGCTCCGCCGCCTCCGCCGCCTCCGCCGTCCCGCCTTGATCCTCCCCAACTGGAGAGCCCGGCCAACGGCGCCACCCTCTCCACCGAGACGGAAGTCGTCCTGCGCTGGAAGGCGGTGCCGGGCGCCACCCGGTATACCGTGGAACTCTGGGGAGGGCCGTATGAGCGGATGACCCCCTGTCGGGATCACGGCGACGTCCGTTGCGTTATCGGACGGATGTGGCCCGGGATGATGTACTGGCGGGTCAAGGCCTCCGACGCCGCCGGAAGGGAGAGCGATTGGAGCCCCGCCTGGTCGTTCACGGTCGCCCCGGCGCCTCAGCCGCAGCCCATCACGCCCACCTTCACTCCGACCCCGATGCCGACTCCGACCCCGATGCCGACCCCCACCCCGACCCCGACGCCGGTCCCTCTCGGCCGGATCGTGCTGGTGGAGGGCTTGACGGTCTCCAGCACGACGCCGCGGGTGGGGGAGTGGGTGAATGCCCGCTACCGCATCCGCAACGTGGGCGGGCAGGCGATCACGTTGCGGTATCTGGGGGTGAAAGGCCGCCACAGCGATGGGAGCAACTACGACTTCTTCTGGCACGAGAATGTCACCCTGCAGCCGGGGCAGGAATTCACGTACGACGCCAATCGGAGTTTTGACCGCACCGGCACGTATTCGCTCACGCCGAATTACCACGACGGGACGGCCTGGCGCGATATCACTTGGCCCGATGGGAGCACCAACTACGTTACGATTCAGGTGAAGGAGACGCCCTCGCCGGGGCGGATCGTGCTGGTGGAGGGCTTGACGGTCTCCAGCACGACGCCGCGGGTGGGGGAGTGGGTGAATGCCCGCTACCGCATCCGCAACGTGGGCGGGCAGGCGATCACGTTGCGGTATCTGGGGGTGAAAGGCCGCCACAGCGATGGGAGCAACTACGACTTCTTCTGGCACGAGAATGTCACCCTGCAGCCGGGGCAGGAATTCACGTACGACGCCAATCGGAGTTTTGACCGCACCGGCACGTATTCGCTCACGCCGAATTACTACGACGGGACGGCCTGGCGTGATATCACTTGGCCCGATGGGAGCACCAACTACGTTACGATTACCGTAAGGTGACTTCGGCCGGAGAAGCCCCTCACTTCTGGCCCGGTGGCGTAGCCCCCGCAGGAAGAGGGTGGGAGGGTATGGCATGGCTCGGTACAAAAATCGTAATATTCAGCCATTGGGCTTGTGCAGTAAATCCCTTTCGGGGAGCAACATGCCCGCGAGATAAGGGAAAATGGGGTTTGTGGGGGCGGCGAAGCCGCCCCCACAAACCCCACACCCCACCCCTTTCCCATACGGGGCAAATTGCTGCGCAAGCCCCCACTCTAATGCAATACTAACACTGCTCGCAACTATTCAGCCAGGGGGCTCCCCTGGCCCATCTTCTGTGCTCGGGAGAGACCTCACCCTCACCCCGTCGCCTTCGGCGACACCTTTCTCCCTCTCCCATTGGACTTATCATTACCCACATCCCGTTATGGATGAGGGAGGTGAACCCAGATAGCAGATTGACAAAAGAGCCCAGTGGTGGCAAACTTTTCCTGGGAAGGAGGAGTGCAATGTCCTGGCAAAGGGTATGCATCCGTTTGCTCCTTATCTATCGTCCTTGGAAGTTTTCTTTCCATCCCTCCAGTGGCCCGATCGTTGGCCGAGACGCCCAGGCCACCATCCGCAGCAGGCATAGAATGGGCCGGACCCCAACCGTTCCCAGGGATTCTTTTCCCATCTGCTATGGTGGTGGATTCTCCGCGCCTGGAATCTCTGCAGCCACCCCAGGAGAAGCGGTCTCCGAGGCACCCTTCCCAACGGGTTATCCGCCGTCGGCGCCGACGGTCGCCTCGGAGGCTGCGGCCAGCCCATCCAGCCCCACTGCTGGCTACGCTGCAGCGGATGAGTGACCACTCCCTGATTCTGGTCTTGCAAGACACCACATCGCTGGACTACACCCATCATCCCAAAACCCAGGGGCTGGGACCGTTGGAGACGAAAGGGCGGCACGGACTGCTGGTTCATACCAGTTTGGCCTGCAGTGAGGACGGCGTACCCCTGGGCTTGCTGGACCAGCAGGTCTGGCGGCGAGACCCGCAGACGGTAGGGCAGCGGCATCAGCGCAAAGAACGGCCAACGGAGGCCAAAGAGAGCGCCAAATGGCTGTGCGTGGGAAGGGTTGTACTGTTACATCCATAAGACCTCTGTCCCTCCGGATGAACCGCCCCCGCTCCGGGAGGCGATCCGCTGGATCGCCCAGTTAGGCGGTTTTCTGGGACGCAAAAACGACGGTGATCCCGGTGTCCAGGTGCTCTGGCGAGGCTTGCAACGTTTGCACGATATCACCGAAGCCTATCAGGTATTTCACCCTCCCCCAGATGTGGGTAATGCATAGCCCGATGGGAGAGGGAGAGGGGTTGGGGGAGAGGGTGAGGTTTTCCCCTCAACCCAAAAGGCTGAACAGTTACGAATACGGATTCTGGCTCAACGTTTTCGGACTGTTTCTGGTGGTTCTGAGAGTTATCCTGGTGGCGGTCGGCGGCGGTCTGGAGTTGTTCCGACGTGTTCCTTCCGGCACCGGTTCGTCTCCGGCATCAGATTAGAGACCGCTATGCATCAGGAAGAGGTTACGACGGCTTGCCGCTGTAAAATTCCTGACCATTTGTTCTGGAGGTGACAAATGATCTGTCCGCAATGTGGCACTGACAACCGTCCGGGAGCGCGTTTTTGCGCTCGGTGTGGCGCTGTCCTCCCCTCCGAAGAGGAGGCCTTCGGCTCTATGGAAACGGTATCCTGGGCATCTTTCTCTCCCCAGGCGTCCGTTTCTCCTCCTGCGCCGAAACCGTGGACGCCTTCTCCCCCTCAGGCGGACATCCCTCCCGTCGCGCCGGAGTCGTGGACACCTTCCGACGTCGGCACTCCTGCCCGGGCGCCCGTCGCCAGGCGATTCCCTCTCCTCCGGATTATCAGCACCGTTTATAAAGTAATAGGGGGGATCATTGCGGCACTCACCGTGTTGGGCACTCTGGGTATTTGCATCCTTAGCATAGGCGCAGGCGGTTTGGCTATAGGCGAGGTCGAGAAAAATTTGGGGCTTCCTGTTGCGTTCAGCAGCGCTGTTAGTGGCGTTGTGTTCGGTTTGATCAACCTCCTGTTGGGTGGAATTGTCGCCCTTGCTTTTTGGGCTGGGGGAGAATTCATCAGTCTCCTCCTGGCCATTGAGGAGAATACACG
>CAKZOY010000181.1 GCA_937138275.1 uncultured Chloroflexota bacterium | reverse complement strand
CAATTTTTGTTTTATAACTTAAAATTTGCCATTGTCAATGTAGTTACGTCATACGTACAGTTCGTTGAAGTACTCAATCAGCAGGGCGTCGGCCAGATGGTCGGGGAGAATGTCCAGAATCTCGTTGATGAGCGCCAGTTCCTCCGGGAGTTCCGTCCCCTGAATGCCGACCGTCCCCATCAACTGGCGAAAGGCCGCCATCGGGTCCGGGCTCTGGAGCGCCCAGGCGACCATCGCCCGGATGTTCTCGGTGTCTATCGGTGTGGCTTGCCTCACTTCCTCCACGGATTCCCGCAGGTCCTGAAGCAACGCGTCTACCTGATGGGCGTTCCCGTAGTTGACGGAGATGTGGAGGCTGCGCGGGGTGAACGGGGTGGATGGCTGGGCCTGGATGTACCATCCCCTTCGGGCCATCGCGTCGGCCAGTTGAAAGACGTGGAGGGTGTCGGATGTGAAGGAGAAGAGGCACATCGCGGGCTCACCCAGCACCCGCAACCCGGGAATGTCGTGGATCCCGGCGATGAGCCGCTGGGTCGCCTCGTGGACGGTCCGAACGATGTGGAAGAAGCCCTCTTCGCCCAGGTAGTTCAATACCGCCCACGCCCCGGCCATCGGCCCCCCCGATTTGGTGCTCAGCATCGTGGGGTTGATCAGAGTGTAGGCCGTCGTTTCGGCGCAGGCAAACATCTGGTAGCGGCGAAGGTCCCGGTTCCGGTAGAGGATGGTGGAGGCGCCCTTGGCGGCGTAGCCGTATTTGTGCAGGTCCGCCGAGATGGAGGTGACCCCCGGCACGGAGAAGTCAAAATCGGGGACGGGGTAGCCCATCTTGCGCAGGAACGAGAGGTAAAAGCCGCCCACACACGCGTCCACGTGGAACAGCAGGCCGTGTTCCCGGGCGATGGCGGCAATCTCGGGGATGGGGTCCACCACCCCCTGCGACCAGTTCGGCGCCGAGGCGACCAGCAGGATGGTGTTGGGGGTGATGGCGGCGCGCATCGCCTCGGGCTCTACCTGGAAGGTGTGGGGGTTGATCCCCACGACGACCGGCTTGACGCAGAGGTAGTGCGCGGCCTTGTGGAACGAGGCGTGGGCGGTAATGGGAAGCACCATTTCGGGCTGGGAGACTTCGGAGCGGTGCGCCCGCGCCCAGTCCCGGGCCGTCTTCACCGCCAGCATATTGCTCTCCGTTCCGCCCGTCGTCAGGTGACCGACGACCTGCTCATCGCCCTGCAGGAGTTCGGCCACCATCCGCACCACTTCCGTCTCCAACTTCAGCAGACTGGGGAAGACGGTGGGGTCCAGGGCGTTCTCGGTGAGGAACATCGTGTAGGCCTGGTTGACGACCTGGCGGATTTCGCTCCCCGGATTGTAGACGTAGGCCCACACTCGCCCGGATTCCCAGTCCAGGTCGCGGGCCTTGAAGCGCTGCAGGGCAGCGAAAATCTCCTCTTTTGGACGGCCTTGTTGGGGGATGCCCATGGGTTGCTCCTTTCGGTAAAGTAGAACGCGAAGGGCGTAGGAGTATCCGGAAGGCGCTGCCCTTCGAGGTCAGAAGGGTTTACTCGCTCCCGGGGACGGTCGCTTCCCGAACCGGTGCCGTCGGAACTGTGCGGGTGCGCCCCAGGGGGTACTTGTACATACAGAAGGCGATAATCAGGCAGGCGATGATGGGGGTGATGCCGATGAGCGTGCGGATACCCCAGACCGCGCTGGCGGTCTGTACGTTGCTGCCAGCGACGTAGCCGCTCGCCGAAAGGATGGCTGCAAAGAGAACCCCCTGGGCAGAGAAGGCCAGTTTGGTGATGCCGCCGTTCATTCCGAAGAAAATGCCCTCCCGCCGGTATCCGTGGCGTTTCGCGTCGTCATCAATGACCTCCGAGATGACCGGGAACGGCATAATCATAGAGCCGGCCAGCCCCGGAGCGACCAGGATGGTCCCCAGAAGGCCGGTGTAAAAGTCCCGGGCGAACGTCAGCATCAGGAAGCCGGGGATGAAGACGAAACTGGCTAAAATCCAGGTTTTCCGGTAGCCCAGGCGAGGGACGATCGGCCGCCAGAGGAGCACCGACGGGGCGGTGAGCAGAATGGGCAACCCCAGCAGAATTGCTTCCTGATCGCCCGGACTCATCGTGATCCCGAAGACCTCTCCAGGCCCCAGAATGCCCAGCGCATACTTGCGCCAGAAGGGAAGCATCGCCCCCAGAACCAGCCAGACGTACTCTTTGGCGATGTTGGCGCCCAGAAACCAGCGAAACGGTCGGCTGGAGAGGACGATCCGGAGAGCCTGCAAGATGGTCGCCGTATCCTCTTTCTCTATTGGTTTTTCTTTTACGCCAATCATAGAAATCAGGTAACCCGCGGCGATCAGTGCCCCCATAATTGCTCCCATCCAGACGTAGCCCAACTCTTCCGCCAGGATGGGGGCCAGGATGTACGAGAGCAGGAGGGCGATTACCGCCAGCACCTCCCGGGTCGCCGAGAGGTCCACCCGGTCCCGCACCGTCGGCGCCACCTCCGGAAAGAGCGCATTGTAGGCGATGATGGTGAGGCTGTAGAGGGTGTCAAAAATGAACAGCAGCATAAAGAAGTAGGCTGCCAGCAGGACAGGGTTGTGGCTGGGCGGTGTCCAGAGGAAGAAGAACGAGAGGCCGAGGGGGATGGCGCCGAAAAAGACGTAGGGCACGCGCCGGCCTATGCGGGTACGGGTCCGATCGGAGACCTGTCCCATCAGAGGGTCGTTGATCGCGTTCCAGAGGCCGTAGATGGTCCAGATAACTCCGGCAACCGCCGCGCTCAGCCCCAGAATATCCACGTAGTAGAACTGGATGCGGTTGCCAAAGACCTGGTAGGCGATGGTGTTGGCAAAGTTGCCCATAGAGTAGCGGATGTGAAAAAGGGTCCTTTTCATTGTCTCCTCTCCCTGGCTGAAGGATGGGGATGAACAATATGGATGGGACGGAAGTCGGTCGGTTTGACGCACCTCCTGTTCTGATGGTTTGGGGGATGCGGAGGCGGGACCTGTCTCCCGCCAACAGTCCGTCTACGACTGCTCTACAGAAAGCATGTCCCCTCCCCCCGATAGGTGGGGACAGCGCCGACGATTCGGTCGTTTTCCACCAGAAGCAGTTCGTTGAACCGCTCGCACAGTTCGCCCGCCTTGGCGTGCTGGAAAAATATGGGGTCTCCCAGCGAGATTTCTGGACAGTTCCGGGGCAACTGGAGCGGGGTAGAGACCTCCCCCGCGCCCTCCAGGGGGAGATATCGCAGGCCGGGAGGCACTACCGGCAACGGTGCCTTGTTCTCCTCCGTCGGGCCGGATGCCACATAGCCGCCCCCGTGACAGGCGATGATCCCCGGCGCGGGCTTCCGCACGACCTGGACGGCGAAAAAGGCTGCGGGTCGGTATGAAATGTGGGCGAAGTGGTGAAAAAGGGCCGGCGCGTAGAACCCTGACCCCACGGTCACTTCCGTCACGGAGGGGTCCCGAAGGGTGGAAACCAGGCTGCCGCTTCCCCCACCGTTGACCACGCGCAATGCCACGCCAGCCTCGCGAAGGGCCCGGACCACCGCCCCGCGTCGGCGGGTCAGTTCCCGTATGGAGAGGGCTTTCAGAGCGCGGATGACGAGGTTTCGCAAGGGCGCGCCGGGCACAACATCAGCAACCCCGGCGATATGCCCTTCGTAGCCCATCAGCGAGTCTATCCGAACTCCCTTCAGATGGCGCGCCTTTTCCACCAGTGCCAGGGCCTGTTCCGGGGTACGGATGGGGCTGCGCCGCAGCCCCAGATGGATCGGCAGCCCCAGGGGACGGTAGGACAGGTCCACCTCAAGACAGGCCGAAATCACTACGCCCGCCTGCTCCCCGGCCCGGGAAAGGGCCTCCAGGTGCTCGTAGCAATCCACCATAGGGGCGACCCGCTTCCCCATCCGGGTGAGGCGCACCAGAATCTCCATATCCCCCGGCTGGACGGTCGGGTAGGCCAGAATGAAGTCATCGTATCCCTTCCCCGCCAGCCATTCCGTCTCCTCGGCCGTGTAAGTCAAAAAGCCCCGGAACACAGGGCCGCCCAGGTCCAGGATGCGCCGCATCAACAACTCGCAACGCAGCGATTTGGTCCCGATACGGACTGTCTTCCCGGTTCCACGGACCCGTCGAACAACTTCGGCGATGTTGGCATCAAAAGCGTTGAGGTCTACAAACGCCAGGGGCAGTCGTTGGCCGCGAAAAAGGGCCCGAAGGGTTTCGTATCGCTCGTTGGTGAATGGGGCGCTTGGGTTGCGGCTCATTGGTAGTCTGGACAAAAGGGCTTCCCCTGGTACATCAGGTTGCGCCGCACCGGTCGGGATGTCCCCTCTGGTCAGGAGTCCAGATAGGGTTGGGGCAAATAAAGTATACCCCATTTTACGATAGAGGCAAACCGAAAGTTACCGTTCCTGACTATAGGCGCGGCGGTGCGCTTCCCACAGGTCCGGTTCGCAGCGCAGGAGCGCCAGCGCACTGTGGCAATCTACAATCTCGCCGTTGCGGGCCATCTCCAGCGCGCGGGGAACTGGCACGGGGTGCACTTCTATGATCTCCCCCGCTTCCCGATCCGGCTCCCGGGAGAGGCGAACGTCGCGCGCCAGGACGATGTGGCATATCTGGTCTATCAGACTGCCCCCCGTGCGGAAGGACCCCCGATATTCCCAGTCGTCGCTCTCACCGCCGACCTCCTCGGCCAGTTCCCGCCGGGCCAGGTCCAGCGGACTGCCCTGGAAGTCGTGGAAGCCCCCGGCCGGCAGTTCCCACGACCAGTCATCTATGGTGTAGCGGAACTGGCGGATGAGGACGACCCGCCCGTCGGCGGTCACCGGGACCACCCATACGGCGCCGGCCGTCTCCAGATAAACGTAGGGCCGGATTTGACCGTCGGGCCAGCGCACGGTGTCCTCCCGGACGCGGAAGAGCCGGAAGGAATACGGGTAGTCGGTTCGCAGGTGCTCCCATCCCAGGGCGCGCCCGTTCGGTTTGCAATGTGGGGTCATTCCGATACCTCACCATTGAGGAGATAGCGTCTTTTTATTGATTTTCTTGTTGCTAAAGGCCCTTTACCCCATCCCCCTTACCCCATAAGCGCAAACTTAAGGCGGCGAGAAGGGCAAAATGACCGTTCGTCGGAGGCTGAAACCCTCCGGTAGGGGCGGGTTTGAAACCCGCCCCTATGGCCCGACGGTTTTGCGTCGGGCGGGGCGCGGCCAGATGCCCACCCAACTGCTTAAGTTTGCGCCTATGCCCCCTTACCCCCTCCCCGTTGAGGCCGCACGGGGAGGAAAGGGCAAGGACAAGCCTTGCCCTTACAGGGGGTTTTGGCGCTGGCGGCCTTCGGCCGCCAGCGCCAAAACCTTTATTTTCTCCCCCTTCTCCCCCGCCGCGGCGGGGGAGAAGGGGGTTGGGGGGATGAGGGGGCGCTAATATCCGCCAACAGGCGATTTCGGCTATTGCCGGGATAATTTGCCCGGTTACATAAGAAGCGGCTAAAAGGGTTCCTTTGGCAATGGGAAGGTCAATAATGGGAGTGACTACCTCAAAACGGTCGGCCTGAGAAAAAGGGGGCTTAAGCGCCCGAGGAGGGCCGCCCCAAAAACCTACCCATACGAGGCGGCGGTACGGTGCTCCCCCGGACGACTGCCAGTATGCCCAGGAACAGGCCGATCAGGAGATGGACGTTGTTGACGTAGAGGTTATCAAAGAAGTGATGGACGGTCAACTGGGTCCACGCTCCCAGCAAGCCAATCGCCACCCCCCGGGCCAGGCCGTCCGCGCGGCGGGTTGCCCGCCAGGTCCATCCGAAGACCAGTCCCCAGAAAAGCAGATAGACGCTCAGGCCAATCAGCCCCGTCTCCGCCAGCAGGTTCAGGTAGATGTTATGGGCGTGTCCCAGGGCGATCGGCCAGTTGATCAGCGCGAACGCCGGATAGGCCGGCTCGTACCCCCCGAAACCGACTCCGGTCCAGAAATGGTACCGCCACATCTCCAGCGCGCTCCGCCAGTGGGCCAGGCGCTCTATCACCGCGTAGTTGGCGCTGCTGATCCCCACACCGCGCACGTCCTGAATGCGCAGGTCGGCGGCGAAATCAGTGAGCCGGGCGACGACGCGGGCCGGTAGCAGCCCGGCGGCGTAGAGGGCCAGGAACAGGACTACCAGTACCCCCGCCAGCAGTATTCCCCAGCGGGCCCGGCGGGGGAGCGCCAGGGCGATCGCGCCTGCTGCCGCCGCAAAGCCGATCCACGCCCCCCGGCTCCACGACGCAATGAGCGCCGCCGCCATCAGGCCACCGGCCGCGGCCAGCAGGATCAGGCCGGGCCATTCCCGCCGGGCCGGTCGGGAGAAGAACCGTGCCCCTCCGATGCCGACCGTCAGCGCCAGGAGCATCCCCATCGTCCCGGCGTACGGGTTGGGCTGTTCAAAGGTGCCGTAGGCGCGGTAGAAGGGAGTGCCAGGGATGAGGAAATGTTCGGGGCCCTCCCCGCGCAGGCCGAACTGGTAGAGGCCCACCGCGGCCTGGAAGACTCCGATGGCGACCACTCCCGCCACCAGCCAAGGGAGACGATGGGCATCGGCCCGTTCGGCCACCAGCCAGAGGATGAGGCCCATCTCGGCCCACTTGACCAGTTCCGGCAGGCCGTAACTCAGGAAAGGGTCGGTGGCGTTCCACAGGGAGAGCATCGCGACGCCCAGGAAGGCCAGCAGGGGCAAAAAGAGCGGGAAGGCGGGATGGGGCCGTTCCAGGGGGAGGGGGAGGTCGCGTCGGAGCAGGCCGCGCGCCCAGTGGGACGCCAGGGCCAGGGCGATGAAGAGATGGCCGACCTGCGCGGGAATCTGGGGGACTTCGGTCTGGAGATAGGCGCGCAGGAGCCCCAGGAAGGCCCCCGCCACCAGCCCCACCAGCGGCTCGGCGACCGTCCCGACGAGCAGAAGGGCCAGGCCGATCAGGGCGACGGTCGCCGTCAGGGGGGCGCGGGCCAGGAAAACCCCGGCCCCCAGGGCGACGGCCAGCCCGGCCCATTCCCAGAGCGGTCGGAATTGTCCCCGGATGTGGGCAGACATTTAGAACGCAACGCTCCGTTCCAGCGCCCGCGCGGCGACCAGTTGCGGGCGGGACCAGCCCGGCGCCTCCACCCCGCGCGCCGCCCCCTCCTGCAGCAACCGCTGGATGATGCGCTCCAGTTCGGTGGGCGTCCAGTGCAGGACGTGGAAGACGCGGGCGATCATCGCCGGTTCGGCAAAAACGACGGTCTCCAGGTAGCGCAGGACGATGGCCCGCCGAGCCTCGGCGCGGGAGATTCCTCGCGCCCGTTCGGGGATGTCGGGCAGGTGGCGGATGAGCAGGTCGTAGATGAACGCGTAGTGCCAGGCGCCCGCCTCCGCCACCCCCACCGGGAGCACCTTCAGCCCCACCTCCAGTTCCACCAGCGCCCGGTCAAAACGGCTCTTGGCGCTTTCGGCGCTCATCCGCGCTGCCCGCCGGAGTTGCACCGTGTCCAGCGGGCCGTGTTCCAGCAATGCCTCGTAGACCGCCTTCGCCTCGGCGGTCAGCCGTCCCTCCAGATACTCCTGCAGGTAGTCATCGGGGGAGCCATAGTTCTCGCTGCAGGCATAGAAGTACGGGAGAAACTCCAGCGAGATGAGGGTGGCCCGACGGCGCAGGTATTTGCCGTAGTACCACCAGCGCCGGCCCAGGGAGTTGTCTTTCCACTCCCAGCAGCGACTGCCGTCGGGATCGTGGTGCTCCATCGGGACGGGACGCACCCGCCCGGCGATGGCGTGGAAGAGGTTGGGCAACTCGGCCCCCACGATGGGCCAGAAATGGCAGAACCCCACCTCCTCCACGAACGCCCGCGCCTCGTCGGGACTGCGCAGACGGCGCTGGGAAGTGCGCCGGTAGTTGTGCTCGCGGAGGCGCAGAAGCGCGTCGCGCGCTATCTCGTCAACTTTCAAGGGTTCTCCACCACCTGCCGCCACAGGAACCACGCCCCTTTTCGCTTGTCCGGCCCTCCGGGCGCGCGGTCGTAGTAGAGGTCAAAGACTTCCCCCTCCGTTGTGCGAACGCGGTAGTAATCCCGCCCCACGCCCCATGTGCCGCGCCGTTCGGCGGCCTTGGCCCGGTACGAGCCCCGCTCCTTGACGTAGAAGGCCCATCTTTTGCCCCGCAGGTGGTAATCGTGCCACTCTTCCAGAACGGCCACCACGCGGTACATCCGCCCCTCCCAGAGAAAGCCGTCGGGCGGGCCGGGCTTTTTCTCCAGCGCGGGCGGGCGGTCGTAAATGACCTCCACCGGAGCGCCGATGAAGCGGGCGGGCAGGTCGGACGCCATCACACTCCCCGGTAGAGCCCCCCGTCCACCAGCAGACTGATTCCGGTGATGTAGGATGCCGCGGGGGAAGATAGAAAGGCGACCGCGCGGGCAAATTCCTCCGGCGTCGCCATCCGGCCCAGCGGGATGGCGGCGGTGATTTTCGCCTCCTCTTCCTCCACGGATGTACCGTTGCGGGCGGCGCGGTCGCGCAGGAGTTGCTCCACCCGCTCTGTCTTCGTCCACCCCGGGCAGACGGCGTTGACGCGGATGCCGTCGGGGGCCAGTTCGTCAGCCAGCGTCTTGACCAGCCCGACGACCGCCAGACGCAGGCTGTTGGAGAGAATCAGATTGGGGAGCGGCTGTTTGACGCTGACGGAGGTCATAGCGACGATGGAGCCGCTCTTCTGGGCGCGCATGGTGGGGACGACGGCGTAGCAGAGGCGGACGACGCTCATCAGGGTAAGTTGAACGGCGGCCTCCCAGTCGGCGGGGGTGAAATCCAGGAAGCGGCCGGGCGGTGGGCCGCCCGC
The DNA here is from genome assembly GCA_937138275.1 of uncultured Chloroflexota bacterium. Classification (GTDB taxonomy): domain Bacteria; phylum Chloroflexota; class Anaerolineae; order B4-G1; family DUEL01; genus SpSt-77. The sequence goes on along the minus strand of CAKZOY010000181.1, from coordinate 8,704 downwards.
GTTGGTGACCAGAATGTCTATCCGGCCGAAGCGGGAGAGCGTGGCCTCCACCACCCGTTCCACCCCCTGCGGATCGGAGACGTCGGCGGGGACGGCGAGGATTTCGGCGCCCGTGGTCTGACGGATCGCGTCGGCGGCCTCGCTCAGGGGCCCTTCCTGCCGGGCGCAGATGGCGACCCGCGCCCCTTCCCGGGCCAGTTCCATCGCCACCGCGCGCCCCAGCCCGCGGCTGGCGGCGGTGACCAGCGCGACTTTGTCCTGCAATCCCAGATTCATGGCTCCTCCAGAAAGAAGCGACGGGCGGGCAGCGGCTTCGCCGCTGCCCGCCCGTTCTTCACAGCAATCCCAGTTCGGCCAACTTCTCCCGGGTCGGGACGCCGTTTTCGTCCCAGCCCCGCAGGCGGTAGAACTCCGGGAGCATCCGGTCCAGTTCCACCACCCGCCCCTTCGCCGGGCCGTCGGGCATCGGCTCCCGGAGCATGCGCGGCGGCAGGGTGTCGTCGGCGCGGGAGAAGCCAGCCCGCACCAGGAACATCCGCTCCAGGGTGTAAACCCGGTCCCCGGCCCTCAGGAGCGTCTCCTCGTCGTAGCCAGCACCGGTGGCGTACTCCATCAGCCGGGTGATGCGCACCGGCTCCACGTTGTACGTCGGCTCAAAGAGATAGCGGATAGCCAGGAAGACGCAGAGACCGGCCGAATCCACGATGGCGAAGATGTCCTCAAAGTACTTCACCATTCGCGGCTTGTCGTCCACCGAGAGGGGGTCCAGTTTCTTGGGGACGCCGAACACCTCCATGTAGGCGATGTCTCCCCGCATATGGGACGCGCCGATGTTGGAGGTGGCGTAGAGGAGGCCCATCCCCTGCGCGCCGCGCGGGTCGTAGGCGGGGAACTCCTGCTTCTTGGCCGACATGGAGAACTCCGGATGGCCGTAGTGGGAGGCCAGACGGTAACTTCCCTGGGCAATGAGGTCGCCAAAGCCTTCGCGCATTCCGGCCAACCGGACCATCTCCACCACCGCCTGCGCGTCGCCGAAGCGCAGGGGGCGGCCGATGTCGGATTCGGGGATCAGGCCCAGTTCGTACATCTCCATCGCGCAGGCGATGGTCACTCCGGTGGAAATGGTATCCAGGCCCAGTTCGTTGCAGAGGTAGTTGGCCTTGGCGATGGCAGCCAGGTTGTCCACGCCGCAGGCACTGCCGAAGGAGCCGATGGTCTCGTACTCCGGCCCCTCGCCCTCGCCGCCGAAAACGGGGTCGTCCACGCGCGTCAGCCGGCCGCAGGCGATGGGGCAACCGTAGCAGGCCTTGGGCCGGATCAGGTACTTCTCGCTGAGCACTTTGCCGGAGATGGCCTCCGCCCCGGCGAAGACTCCTGTCCGGAAGTTGTAGGTTGGGAGGATGCCCACTTCGTTGGTGACGGGGGGCACGTAGGCCGTACCGTAGGTTCGCAGGGTGGATTTTCCGGCTGCCACCGCTTGTTTGACTTCCTCCACTACCTGGTCGGCGAGATCTTTCAGTTCTCGGGGATGGGCCAGTGGGACGCGCCGGGTGCCGCGCACGGCGACAGCCTTGAGGTTCTTGGAGCCCATGACGGCGCCCACGCCGGAGCGGGCGGCGGCGCGGTGCTTATCGTTCAGAATTGCCGCGACGGGGGCCAGTCGCTCCCCTGCCGGGCCGATACAGGCGATGCGGGCCCGGGGGTCCGTCTCGGCGCGGATAATGTCCTCGGTCTCAAAGACCATTTTCCCCCAGATATGGTCGGCGGGGCGGATTTCCACGTGGTCGTCGTGGACCCAGAGATAGACCGGACGCTCGGCCCGTCCCTCAAAGATGAAGAGGTCAAAGCCGGTGCGCTTCATCTCGGTGGGGAAGAAGCCGCCGGAGTTGGATGCGGTCAGCGCGCCGGTCAGGGGGGATTTGGTGACCACCATATAGCGGTTGCCGGTGGGGACGGGGGTGGCGGTCAGGAGCCCGGCGGCGAAGATGAGTTTGTTCTCCGGTGAGAGGGGATCCACTCTGGGGTCCACCTCATCGTAGAGATAGCGGATGCCCCAGCCCCGCCCGCCGATGAAGTCTTTCGCCACTTTGGGGTCCACCTCTTCAACGGAGACCTTTCCGGTGGAGAGATTGACGCGGAGGATTCTGCCGTTCCAGCCGTACATTACAACCTCCTGTGGGGTAGAAGAGTTTTTTCACCACCAAGGACACGAAGGATTTCACAAAGGACACGAAGTACACAAAAATTCTTCTTCGGGTCCTTCGTGGGAGTCTTTGTGTTCTTTGTGGTTATTTCCAAAATCACCCTCCGGCGACGGCGGGGAAGAGGCAGAGAACGTCTCCCTCCTGCAGGGTCTGGCCGGGCTGGGGGGTACGGCCGTTGACCAGGACGACGCTCTCATCCAGTGGCACTGGCAATTGGGCCAGAATGTCCTCTACCCGGGCATCCGGAGGGACTTCCATCTCATACGCAGAGGAAGAGCAATCGGGAGGCAAATATTTCTGATAGGTTGCCAGAAGTTTGATCCAGATTCTCATAGCGTGGTCAAGTGTAGCGCAAGAAATCCGGTTTGTCAAACGGGGCTGGCTCATATGGGCTTGCACGGCAATTCACCCCGCATGGGAAAGGGGTGGGGTGTGGGGTTTGCGGGGGCGGCGAAGCCGCCCCCGCAAACCCACTTTCCCTTTCTTGCGGACACGCCGCCCCCCGAAAAGGATTTACTGCGCAAGCCCCCTCAGTAGGGTGCATTTCAGTTTTATGGCAGATTGCGGGGTAATACCCGCGGCACAGACCGAGGAATCCCTATTTACCGCTGGGTGATAGTCCGGCCGGACAAATGACTTGGACAATAAGCGGAAATCGTCGGTCGGCAGACGTTAACACCCCCTCATCCCCCCGGCCCCCTTCTCCCCCGCAAGCGGGGGAGAAGGGGGAGAAAAATATGGGTTTTGGCGCTGGCGGCCTTCGGCCGCCAGCGCCAAAACCCATACAAAAATCCCCCCTCCCTGCACGGCCGCAGGGGTGGACGTTCTGTCCGCCCTCAACGGGGAGGGGGGCAGGGGGGAGAGGTTTGATAAATCCGGTCTAAGAATCTGAATCCCCAAACGCAATTGGTATAACTTGCCATAGAATTGAAATGCACCCCCCTCAGTACGAAGACTTGACAAATCTTCCAACCTGAGGAATAATCAAAGCCATCCTTACAGAGGAGGAAGTGGCCTTGAAGGAAGTGACTGATGAGACATTTGAGCAGGAAGTCTTGCAGGCTTCTGTGCCAACGTTGGTGGATTTCTGGGCAGTGTGGTGTCTGCCCTGTCAGATGATTGCGCCGATTGTGGAGGAGATCGCCCGGGATTACGCGGGTCGGGTTCAGGTTGTCAAGATGGATGTGGATGCCAATCCCCGCACGCCGTCCCGGCTGGGTATTATGGGCATTCCCACATTGATCCTGTTCAAAGACGGTCAGGAAGTGGACCGTCTGGTAGGCTATCGCCCCAAACGGGCGCTGGAGGAGTTCCTGCTGGCTCATCTGAACCGGTAGCCCTTGCCAATTTGGAAAGGCTGTGGTATAATTTACACCGAGAAAGCGGGCGTGGTTCAGTTGGTAGAACGTCTCCTTGCCAAGGAGAAGGCCACGGGTTCGAGTCCCGTCGCCCGCTCTTCAGACGGTCGGTGCGGATTCTGGCCCCCACATCGTCCGGCGGCGTAGCCAAGAGGTAAGGCAAGGGTCTGCAAAACCCTCATTCGTCGGTTCGAATCCGACCGCCGCCTCCTGCAGGTACGTTCAAAAACGGGCAGTCCTCGGGACTGCCCGTTATCGTCTGGGGCGGTGGCGAAACGGCAGCCGCGGGGGACTTAAAATCCTCTGTCCGTTGAGGACATGTGGGTTCGAATCCCACCCGCCCTACAGCAATGAAATGCCGAGTCTTATCCGCAACGCAATGGGGGGATTGCGGCAAGCGGAATGGTCCGTTTGCCGCATCCCTCTTTTCTTTCTTCCCCCATAGCGGGAAAAGGGAACGGAGAAAGGCGCTATGAAAGTTCAGAGTGAGTCCCGCATCCACGAACGATATCTCCGCCACACCAAAAAGTTTCCCAACGTCTGGTGCGCGGGCTGTGGCATCGGGATTGTCCTCGGCGCGATCATCCGGGCAGTGGACGCCCTGGGGTTGGATAAAAACGATGTCGCGATGGTCTCCGGCATCGGCTGTACGGGGCGAATGCCGGTCTACGTGGATTTCAACACCCTCCACACCACCCACGGCCGGGCGGTGGCCTTCGCTACCGGTCTGAAACTGGTACGTCCGGAGATGAAGGTCATCGTGGTGATGGGAGATGGCGACGCGCTGGCAATCGGCGGCAACCACTTCATCCATGCCGCCCGACGCAACATCGGCCTCACGGCCATCGTGGTCAACAATGCCACCTACGGCATGACCGGCGGCCAGTATTCCCCCACCACTCCCCTGGGCGCGTTCAGTACGACCGCCCCGTACGGCCATATTGAGCCCCCCTTCCAGATCGCCGAACTGGCCCGCTGCGCCGGTGCCACCTTCGTCGCCCGCAGCACGGTCTATCACGTGGACGAACTTCAGGAATACATCGCCCTTGCCCTTCAGAAAGAGGGCTTCTCCGTGGTGGAGGCGGTCAGTTACTGCCACACCACCATCGGGCGGATCAACCGCTGGGGGACTGCGCCGGCGATGATGCGCCGTCTGAAGGAGGAGAGCGTGACCATAAAGCAGGCCGAACGGATGAGCCCCGAGGAGCGGGCCGGGAAAATCATCCGCGGCATTCTGGCCGACCGGGACGACCTGACCGAATACACCCGTTTATACCAGGAAATTATCCGCACTGTCAGGGAGGAGATAGGATGGAGAGAACCGAAATCCGAATCGCCGGAACCGGAGGCCAAGGAGTGATCCTGGCTGGCATCCTGCTGGCCGACGCGGCTGTGCGGGATGGGAAAAAGGTCGTCCAGAGCCAGTCCTACGGCCCCGAGGCGCGCGGCGGTGCCAGCCGGTCGGAGGTCATCATCTCCAACGAGGAGATTGATCATCCCAAGGTCTTGGATGCGGACGTCCTGCTCTGCATGAGCCAGGAGGCCTGCGACCTTTATGCCCCCAAGATCAAAAAAGGCGGCCTCCTGATCCTGGATTCCACCTACGTGACGCGCGCGCCTCTGGTTCGGGCGGTGCGGGTGCCCATCACCGAACTGGCCCGCCAGGCCACCGGCCGGGAGATCACGGCCAACATCGTCGCCCTGGGACTCCTGGTGGGGCTTACGGGGGTCGTCTCGCGGGAATCGCTGGAGGCGGCCGTGCGGGCCCGGGCCCCTCGCGGCACGGCCGAGATGAACCTGAAAGCGCTGGCGGTGGGCCTGGAGCAGGCCCAGCAGTGGAAACGGAGCGCATAACCCCGAATGGGCCGGGCATCTCCCCGTTGCCCGGCCCATTCTCTCCCCTCTGACCGCCTTTTCGGAGATGAGCGCCGCAACGGAACGGAAGCGCCTTTTTGCTCCCCCCTTATCCGTAGCGCATCTCTGGCCGCTGACGGTCCTGCTGGGTATCTTCGCGTTTCTGAACACCCACCCCATTCGCCCCCATGATTTCTGGTGGCACGCGGCCGTGGGGCGGGAGATCGTCGCCACTGGCCGAATCCCCTCCGTGGATACCTTCTCCTTCACCGCTGCGGGTACTCCTTACCCCTCCTATGCGATGTTCTGGCTGCCCGAAGTGGCGCTCTACGGGCTCTACACCCTTGGCGGGCCGGCGCTGGTCGTCTTTGTCCACAGTGTAACGGTCACACTGGCCTACGGGTTAACCCTTGCACTGGTCTGGAAACTTTCTGGAAGTCCCCGGATCGCCGCGGCCGCGACCCTCTTCGCCGCCGTGCTGGGGATCAACGACTGGAACGTCCGCCCTCAGGCAGCGACCTTTTTCCTGGCCCCGGCGTTTCTCTGGGCCATCCACGAATACCGTCGCCGCCCGCGCGGCGCGCTGCGAACGGTATTCCCGCTGGGGATGATTCTGTGGGTCAACAGCCACGGCTCCTTCCCGCTGGGGCTGCTCATCCTGGGGTTGTGGCTGGTGGATGAAGTATGGAGGAGGATTCGGGAACAACCCGATCCGTCAGTACCCGCGTCCCTCCGGGCATCCGCGTGGGCCCTGGGGCTGGCCGCGCTGGCGGTACTGGTCAACCCGCGCGGCCCGCGGGTCGTCTCGTACCTGGCGACGATGTCCACCGACCCCGTCATCCAGAACATGGTGCCGGAATGGGCGCCGCCGACGCTGGACACCGTCACAGGGGCGCTGTTCCTGATCGTCCTGCTCCTGACCGCGGCACTTCTGGCCCTCTCCTCCCGCAGGCCGTCACCTCTGGAACTCCTCTCATTCCTGATGTTCGCCGCGCTGGGCCTGAAGACAGTACGGGGGAGCATCTGGTTCGGCCTGATTGCGGCGCCGCTCTGGGCTGTTCACCTTCCGGCGGTCTTCGCCGGCCCCGCGCGGGTCCGGGTCGCCCCCGCGCGGTCGTGGCTGGCGACGGGGATGGGTGGGGCACTGGTCATGCTGGCTCTCGTCACCCTGCCCTGGTTTAAGGAACGGTTGCCTCTCCCCCCGGCAAAAGCGGGGCTCATCTCCGCCGAAACCCCTGTGGCGGCGACGGATTTTCTGCTACGGGAGCGACCACCCGGCCCGTTGTTCCACTCTATGCCCTTCGGCAGTTACCTTATCTGGGCTGCCCAGCCGGAATACCCCGTCTTCGTGGACTCGCGCATTGAACTCTATCCAGTGGAGGTGTGGATGGACTACCTCCACATCTCCGCAGCGGGGTGCGGATGGGAAGAAAGGCTGGAGCGCTACGGCATCCGTACTCTGATGCTGAGCCCTCGCGACCAACCCGCGCTGGTCGCCGCGGCGCGGGAATCCCCGAACTGGCGATTGATCTACCAGGACGAGGTTGCCGTCATCTTCACGGCCGCGCCGTAACGGTAACTCCCTATCCCGCGCCGATCCTGCGGCGGATTTCCTCCGCCAGAGACCGCGCCCGTTCCGGCGCGTCCCCCACGTATCCGGAGGCATCCAGCAGGGAGCGAATGCGCTCCGGGGGAAAATAGGCGGTGAGATGGGGGTCGGCCGCCAGTAAGTCCGCCAGCGGGTTCGGTTCTCCCCTTCGGATGGACTCCCACGCCGTCATGCTGTGGACGCGCAACACCTCATGCATCTCCTGCCGGTCGGCACCGGCGCGGACCAATTCCATCAGCAGCCGTTCGGTTGCGGCGAAGGTCCCGTAAACGGAGAGGTTGCGCGCCATCGCCGTCCGGTCCAGCACCAGGCCTCGCACCAGGCGGAGGGCGCGTCGGAGCATCTCATCGGCCGCCAGAAAGGCATTGGGCAGGATGACGCGACGGTTGGCGGAGTCGTCCAACGTCCGCTCCAGCAGCGACCCGGCGGCGTTCTCCCAGGCGACGGCCGGAAGCGCGGCGACGTAGCGGGCCAGGGAGCAGATGTTCTCCGCCTGGATGGGGTTGCGCTTGAAGGGCATCGCGGAGGAGCCGACCTGGGCGCGACCGAAAGGTTCGCTCCATTCTCCCACAGCCGGGGATTGCAGAAGGCGCAGGTCCATCGCGAACCGGTGCGAACTCTGGGCGATCCCCGCCAGGGCGTTCAGGACCTCCCAATCCTGGCGGCGCGGGCAGACCTGAGTGGTGACCGGATAGGCCTCCAGTCCCAGAAACTCCATCGCCCGGCGCTCCATCTCGGCGGGAGTCCGTCCCAGGGGCTGGAGGAGTTGCGCATACGAAGCGGAAGTACCCACCGCGCCCTTGAAGCCTTTGCCGCGCAGGGTGGCCTGGAGTCGCTCCACGGCCTCCAGATCGGCCAGCAGGTCCTGGGCGTACTGGGCCAGCCGGTAGCCGACGGTCGTCGGTTCGGCGGGCTGGAGGTGGGTGTAGCCCATGCAGACCAGGTCGGCTGTCTCCTCTATCCGGTCGGCCAGAGCGGTCAGCAGGTCGGCCAGGCGCTGGCGGATAAGCGCCAACGCTTCCCGCAGCCGCAGCGCGTCGGCGTTATCTAGAATGTCCTGGCTGGTGGCGCCCAGGTGGAGGATCGGCCCGCCGATGGGGCACTGTTCGGCGAACGTCCGCAGTTCGGCCATCAGGTCGTGGTGGATTTCGGCCTCTATCTGTTCGGCCCGGGCGATGTCTATCTCATCCTGATGGCGCTCCAGGTCGGCGACCTGCTCGGGGGTGACCAGCCCCATTTCCGCCTGGGCGCGGGCCAGCGCCACCCAGACGCGCCGCAGCAGGCGGCGGCGATGCGCCTCGCTCCAGATGCGGCGCATCTCTTCGGAACCGTAGCGCCAGGTGAACGGAGAAAGGTAAGTTTCGTGGTCAAACAGGATCGCCATTGCAGAACCCCTTTCCAATCCCCACAAGAGCACAGGGGACCACACAATTAGGTAGGGATAAACCTGATCGTCCAGTTCTATGCCGGTTTCATTTGCCCCTCCCCATTGAGGGCGGACAGATCGTCTGCCCCTACAACCCCACGGGGAGGGGGGAGAAAAAGCAGCAATTCGCCCCGTATGGGAAAGAGGTGGGGTGTGGGGTTTGTGGGGGCGGCTTCGCCGCCCCTACAAACCCCGCTCTTTTTTTGTGGGCGCGCCGCTCCCCCGAAATGATTTGCTGCGCAAGCCCTCTTAG